>CAZMHW010000751.1:0-1943 GCA_964566105.1 uncultured Akkermansia sp. | reverse complement strand
TACCGAATTTTCCGCCAAAACAAAATCCTCTCTTCTGAAAGCAGATGCCACTTACTACGCGGCCGCCTGCGGCATTGAACTCTTTAACAAAGACAGTGAATGGATGATGCGTTCCTTCATTGCTACTTACCCTTCCAGTACTAAAGTAAACAACGCTTATTATTACCTTGGAAAATCTAATTTCAGAAAAAAGAAATACAACGAAACGCTCGAATACTTTGATAAGGTAGATATCTATAAACTGGACAAAGAGCAATTAGCGGAGTTGTATTTTAAGCGCGGGTATAGTTATTTGCAGGTAGGAAATGAAGCAAAGGCCAAGGCAGATTTCTATGAAATAAAAGATGTGGAGAACACCTACACCTCTCCGGCCATGTATTATTATTCCCATTTGGCTTACAAGGAAAAAAATTACGAACTGGCTTTGCAGGGCTTCAACAAACTCGTCGGAAATGAAACTTTCGGAAGCCTTGTTCCTTACTACATCACACAGATTTATTTTATTCAGGGAAAATACAACAAGGTGGTTCAGGAAGCACCAAAATTACTGAATGACAGTGCCAACATTAAAAAGGAAGGTGAAATAAATCGCATGATCGGCGAAAGTTATTTTAACCTGAAAGATTATTCCAATGCCCTAACGTATTTGAAAAAAACGGAATTAGGTTCAGGCATGAACGCCGAAGGAAATTATGTATTAGGTTATTGTTATTACAAGATGAAGGATTACGCCAATGCGGAGCGTAATTTTCAAAAAGTAACCGAAGGCAAAGATTCTCTGGCGCAGAGCGCCTGGTATCATGGCGCGGATTGCCACATTAGACTTGGAGAAAAACTGCAGGCCAAAAACGCATTTTACAGCGCATATCAGTTAAACTTCGACAAGAAGATTGCAGAGGACGCACTGTTTAGCTTTGCCAAATTAAGTTACGAGTTGGATTTTAATCCTTACAACGAAGCCGTGAAAGGATTTAGCAAGTACCTTAAAGAGTACCCGAACTCTCCACGCAAGGATGAAGTATATAACTTTTTAATCAATGTGTATTCTACCACCAAGAACTACGAACAAGCGATCAAAAGTATTGAGAGTCTGGGAACCATCGATCCTATACTTAAAGTAACCTACCAAAAACTCATTTATTTTAAAGGAGTAGAGCACTTTAATAATAATGATCTGAATAGCGCGGAGAGGGAATTCAAAAAGTCTCTGGCTCAGAATTCGGATATGAAATTGAATTCGCTCAATCAATACTGGTTGGCTGAAATCTCCTACATCCGAAAAGATTACACTACGGCTATAGAGGCTTGGAAAAAATTTCAGGTAACACAGGGTGCTACCATGTTGAACGAATACGACCTGAGTAATTACGCGCTGGGTTACGCCTATTTTCAGAGGAAAGAGAAGGATGATTACACGAATGCGAATATTTCGTTCAGGAAATTTTTATTGACTAAAAACAGGTACGATGAAAAGAAAATGGCAGACGCAAACGTAAGAACAGCTGATGCCTACTTTATGAATCGCGATTTTGTGCAGGCGGCTGATTATTATAAAACGGCCATTGATATGAATAAGACAGATGTGGATTATTCTTTGTATCAGAAGTCGTTGTGTGATGGTCTTAATAAAAAGTATGCTGAAAAAATAGCGGAATTAAAAAAAATAGAAACGCGTTATCCTAACTCCAACTATTTGAGCGCGGCGATGAACGAATCAGCTTCGACGGAGTTCCCGTGAGTGATCTCGTCGACGATCTTTCGAAATATATCCAGAGTGGAACGGATCTTTCGATCCGCCGCATGGCTAGCTGGGCGATCACGCGCCGCCGAGGATCTCGCTTACCGGTTCCTACGGCTAGCGTGGTGGGAGAGACGAAGATCCGTCACGCCCGCACCGGACGAGTAGAAACAGTAAATCCCGCCGCTCTCGCCTGGAAAGAAAG
>CAZMHW010000750.1:0-1946 GCA_964566105.1 uncultured Akkermansia sp. | reverse complement strand
AATAAATCAAGGACACATCGGGATAGTACTGATTACTTCAATCTACAGGACGTCGGCGTTATTTCGGGTAATCAGTTATCACTTGAGAAAGGAAACTATAATATTTATAATTTTTATAGGAGAACTCCGTCTATTCTTAAACCTATTACTTGGCAAATAGGAGGAAAGGCCGGCTTTGACTCACTAAAATATGTGGACATCACACCGAATCCAATTTTTAACGGAATCCATAAATTGCCAGATACATTATTATTTAGCAAGAATATTATTGAAATATCGGGCTACAAAGGAGTGGATAAAATCGAGGTGAATGTTATGGACGATAGGGGGATGATAAGTAGAACCAAAACCATTCACTATCCTACGCAATTTCTAATTTTTGATGGAAATGATTTTGAAGCTATATCTAGGATGGATGGCTATGTCTTTTTAGTCTTAGTGCTTTATAAAAATAACTATCAAATGATTAACGGCAAGATTTTAAATTTTAGAACTCGTATGTCCGTTACGAAGAGTCATATTATATATAAACCTTGGAAATAATGCTGAGTTGACTAAAGCTCTTTTCCTCGTTTATTTATGAAAGTACTTTTGTTATTTATTATCACCTCGGCACAACCTTCCAATTTACGATCAAATGCCTCAATCTGGTCATATTGCGGTGCAACAACCTCTTTCCCTTTTTTGTCAATAAAACCTAGTTTGCCCGATAGCTCAACCAACGCCCAGCCATCCTTATAAACGCCAAATGCGTCAATTCTATCGTACATAGGGGCTACAACTTCTTTGCCTTTCTTATTAATATAGCCGTATTTTCCGCTTAGTTTTACCTTAGCCCAACCGTCTTTATCGGTGTCGTAATTATCTATACGGTCATAAGTGTTTTGTGAGTGCAAAAACTGAAACGAAAGCAAGGCTGCTAAAATTAGGGTTGTTTTTTTCATATAAAAATAGTTTTAAGTTTATTTTGTAAATACAAAGAACCAATCCCACTCAGCGGGATCACCAACACCCACACTTGGTGTATAAAGAAAATAACCAATTTTTTTACGGGCTTGAAGATAGTTCCTTACAACATCTAATTTATTAATTGCAGTCCAAGGTATTGTATCATTCAGGGAGGTAGGAATGGTATATATTTTTTGAAATCTACTACTGTCAGGTTTGTTAATAGTGAAACTCAGATTCTTAAACTTTGTTGCTGTATCAAAACCCGCTGGATAAGCTATATTACCCCGCCCCATCCAAATAATCGACCCATTAAACAAAGTATCGTTGGTGGGCTTATAAAAGAGTTTTATGTACCCGAAATCACCCGGAGATCTGTAATCAATTCTCAGTGGAATGCTGTCTTTAGTATAGTTATGAGTTGAAAGATTAATTTCTTTTCCGCCTTCAAAATTTCTTTTTAGAAAATCGACCTTTAGCAATAGTATTTTAGTTGGAGGTGGGATCGGTTCATTGTTTCCGGTAACAGGTGTTTCGCTTTTTTTGTTACAAGCTAATACAAGTAATGTCAATGAAATATAAATTAATCGTGTCATTGGTAGAATAATTACTTAGATGCAACTAATTTTACTAAGGCAGCTAGTCTTTTATAATTTTAATAGTCTTTTGGCTAGAAAAACTTTTAAGCTCCAAAAAATAAATCCCCCTTTCAAAAGAACTCATATCAATTTCGTGCCTTTCAGAAATATTATTCATAGAATAAACTATTTGCCCAAATGTGTTATATAAAAATATTTGACAATTATTTTCCCCAGATTGGAGAGACAAATGGATTTTATCCTTCGTTGGATTTGGGAAAAGAGTAATAGAGTCCCCAGAATATTCGAAATTAATGAGACCTGTTATGTTTGCGTAATTACAAGGTTTGTTAGTGAACTGAATTTGCCCGAAAGTACTATCTTGGTAACACAGAAAATCATCTATGTAATCTCCATCAC
>CAZMHW010000749.1:0-1948 GCA_964566105.1 uncultured Akkermansia sp. | reverse complement strand
AATAATGGAGATCCAGATCGTATGTTCTATGCGTTCTTTTGGAAAATCGAAAAAAGAAATGACCAGGTAACCCGGGATAAATGCCGCGCACAGGATCAATTCAAAATGTAGATCTTTATTTTCCGGACTTCTTCTTAAAGCGCGTATTAACAAACACAAAATGCTCACCACAAAAAACAGAAAAAGATTAAAGCCTAATAGTCCCGTTTCAGAAAGAATCCATAAAAAATCGTTGTGGGGTCTTTGAAAGGTATAATTAAGATCTTCCGCGCGCCAGATGCCATTGAGTGTTGCATTTGGAAACTGAATTTGCCAATTACCCATGCCTACGCCCAATAGATTATGTTTGTGCAGCATGTTGTAAGTCTTATCCCACAGAATCAAACGCTCTTCTTCAAGTTTAACCGAGCTACTTGTTGTTACGGATGGGTTAAGCTGCGAAGTGTAATGGATGCTTTTCTGAATAAGGGGTTGAAGCAGGTTGAAGAAAAATATGTTCAAGCCCAGGCAAATAAAAATGATGCCGATTTTCAGATCGAGTTTTGACCGTGTTTGTTTTTTATCCGAACGAAAAGCGTAGAAGACCAGTGCAAGCAACAAGGTGGCACCCAAACCAAACCAAACCGCTTTGGTTTTTAAGAAGATAATCAGGGTAAGGTTTAACGTAAGAGCGACTCCTGCCAGAATTTTCCATTGCTTTTTATACTTTCTAAAAGCGAACAGCAAGGGAAAGAAATTCAAAAATAAAAAACTGGACAATAAATTTTTGTGCCCGTTTAAACCTGTAATCATGTAGAGTGATTCTTTATCAAGCTTTTTTAGTTCTTTTATCTGATAAGCCACGGCCAGCAATTCCAGTAGTAAAAATACCAGCGAAAAACCGGCCAGTTTTTCCATAAAATCTGAGCGCTGTGTTTTTAACAGGTACACGGTAAATAGAAATACAAAGAGGGATAAAACCTGTTTGGATGATTCAAAGATGGCCTCCGATTTAGTTGTGGACCAGAGTATGGACAAACAACAGACCAGGGTATAGGATAAATAGAACAAGAGGATACTGTCTAATGGAACCTGCTTGTTTATCTTGTTTCCAAGCACATGAAACAGGGAAAGGCTTAAAAAGAATGCCAGACTAATATAACGTGGCACCAGACTGAAGTCCATGATTAGTGGGAAAATAAGCACGGACGAGAGAAATACGCCACTCAAAAAGTAATGTGCTATAGGATTGTTTTCCTTCGGACTGCTTTCTGGATGTGACATGTGACGGTGGCTACTAAATAAATGGAAAAGTTAAGGTTTATAAAATCAAAAAAAAACCGGCAATTAACCGGTTTTTTTTCGCGCTAATTTTGCGTGACTATGATTTTTTTTCTGCTCTGCGGTGTGACGACGAAATAAACACCCGGAGCAAGTCCTTCGATTTTTATTTCCGTATCCTCCTGAAGATTCAAAGTTCTCATGGTTTGTCCGAGTTCGTTTAAAATAACAGCAAGCTTGTTTTTAGTTGATTTTATAATAAAAGAACCGTTGCTGGGATTTGGATAAAACTGCAAAGATTCTTTTTCGTCAGGCGTATATGAGTTAATGCCAACCGGTGGACAGTTAATTACCTGAACGGTTAGTTGGGCTGAATTTGTGCAGGTTCCTAAGGTCAGCAATACCGTGTAATTCGTTGTGGAAGGTGGGTTAGCATGAACTGAATAACTGTTGGTAGAACTTAATCCGGTAGCAGGAGACCAGTTATAGGATAAGGTGGAACTGGCAGACAGGATTGTAGGACTCGCCGACAAATTTGTAGATGACCCCTGGCAAAAGCTTTGAGATCCTGAAAAAGTAACGGAAGGTGTTTCGTAAACACTTACCACAAAAGTAGAAGAAGTGGCACTATTACCCACCGAATTGGAGGCGTTACAAGATATGGTGTAAGTGGCATACTGTGTTGGAT
>CAZMHW010000748.1:0-1956 GCA_964566105.1 uncultured Akkermansia sp. | reverse complement strand
GAAATCGATACTGGCGTAATTTTTAGGGATGGCGAAAGACGGTTTATTGATAGAAGAAACAACGGTCACATCTTTAGATTGTTTGGTAAGCGCATTTAAGCCTTTTTGTTTTACACGGTATTTGTTTTCACCGCTGTGCATGGCTACCTGGAAAGAATACTCATGTTGATCTGGTGTCCCCAATCCATCCACTTCTCCAATAGGCACCCATTTATTCCATTTAAACTGTTCGATCACGTAAGGCAGAGCACCCATTTCACTTTTGCTGGTCCATTTTAAAAGACCAGTAGGACTAATGCTCATCATAACGATTTCGAACGTTGGCTTTGGTTTAAGGTCTTCCATGTTGAGGACTTTAGGAAGACAACCATCATTATGAATGATCTCAATGGTCACGTTATCACCATATTTCAGGTTCATGGCTTTGAGATCTATTTCAAAAGCGCTGGAGTTAATCTCGTCGGTAGTTGTATTGCCGTTTACTTTGATTTCGCGGGTACAAAAACCCACACCACCCGGGCCAAAGCCATTGTGTACATAGATATTTTTATTTTGATACTTTCCTTCAATAACAAGTGTGGCAGAAACAGCTGCAAAACCAGTCATCAATGCACCCACCAGAAATAAGAATTTTTTCATAATGCAATACTCTTCAAAATACACAAATTTTAGACAACATGTCTACAAATGTTAAATACAAATATACGACAAAATGCCAAAAACAGCATACGAAGGGCTAAAAATCAAAGGAATTTCCTTATTTTAACAATTAGGAATTGTAAGATCAGAAACAGAATAAGGGCGATAAGAACCTTGTAAGTTTTTTTAAAATGGATCTGATTGAGTCGTTTTTCTTTGCGGTAGCTCCAAATAAGCCCAATTACAAATGCCAACACGAACACAGTTACAAAAATTATTCTGCCTGTACTAAACATAGCGCAAATATAGAGGTTTAATTATTTCAAAAAGTGGCTTCTGGAAATTAAATAAATTTTGGAGCGGTGCTGCAATTCTCAAAAAAAATAACAAACTTCACCCCCCGTTAACTTGCGATCAAAAATACATACACCGTTACTTGCCTTCCTTATCTTTTTATCCGGGAGCAGACTGGAAGCCTCAAAACTCGAAAAGGGATTTGAGGCCCTGAGTATTTACGATTATTTCCTTGCAAAAAAACTTTTCCTCGAACAAACAAAAAAACAAACGGATGCCTATGCCTGTTATGGATTGGCCCTGATCTTTAACCGGAACGATAATCCTTTTTCTAACGGAGACAGTGCAGGCAAATACATCCGTTTGAGTTACCATAAATTCCAGGAATCGAAAGAAGTGAAAACCTTGTCCGGTTTTACCATTGATGAACAAACTATTCAGGCGCTTACCGACAGTATTTCACGTAAAATGTTGCAACAGGTAAAGCGGGTAAATACGGTAACCGCTTTTAATTATTTTCTAAGAAATTTTTATCTCGCTCCAAAAAAAATTATCCGGGAAGCTGTGTACGCCCGCGATGAGCTGGAATTTGACCAGGTATTGCATGTGAACAAAAGTGATACAACCTATGCCTTTGCTTTAACCCACCCGCAGAGTTCGTTTTACACCGAAGCTTTACTTTTGATTGACAAACAGCTTTACGACGAAAATACCCGGGAGGGAACGGCTGAGTCCTACATTTATTTTTTAAATAAGTATCCAAAAAATATTCTGGTGAATACGGCTCACGAAAAACTATTTGGCATTTACCGGCAGCAAAAAGATATTAATGGTCTCGCGTCTTTTGTAAAAGATTATCCGAAAGCTCCACAAAACCTGGAAGCCTGGAAGTTATTGTTTTCCCTGAGTGTAAAGGAGTTTTCGTTCGACGAGTTAAAACGTTTTGTGGGATTATACCCGGACTTTCCCTTAAAGACCTCTATTCTGTAGGTACTTGAGTTAAATAAGCTGCAACTTTATCCC
>CAZMHW010000747.1:0-1956 GCA_964566105.1 uncultured Akkermansia sp. | reverse complement strand
TTAAAGCCTTATCTTTATTGGCTTTTAATAGCGGTACGCAGATAATTATGGAATACAATTTTACAGAGATAGAACAGAGATGGCAGGCTTATTGGGCCAAACACAAAACTTTCAGAGCGGAAGACGCGTCTTCCAAACCCAAATACTATGTACTCGACATGTTTCCTTACCCATCCGGTGCGGGATTGCACGTGGGACATCCTCTAGGTTACATTGCTTCCGACATCATGGCGCGCTACAAACGTCATAAAGGATTTAATGTGCTTCACCCAATGGGTTATGACTCGTTTGGTTTACCGGCAGAACAATATGCCATTCAAACCGGTCAACACCCCGCCATTACCACCGAACAAAACATTAATCGTTACCGGGAACAACTGGATAAAATTGGATTTAGTTTTGACTGGGGCCGCGAAGTACGCACTTCTAATCCTGACTATTACAAATGGACGCAATGGATCTTCATCCAGCTGTTCAACAGTTGGTATAATAAAAATTCCAACAAAGCCGAAAACATCAACAGCCTGATCACTGAATTTGAAAAGAACGGAAACGCTTCTGTGAATGCGGTGTGTGACGAAGAAACAAAAAACTTTAGTGCCTCGGACTGGAAAAATTATTCTGAAAAAGAAAAATCAGACACCTTGATGCAATACCGCATTGCTTACCTGGGCGAAGCGTATGTTAACTGGTGTGCTGCTTTGGGCACTGTACTGGCAAACGACGAAGTAAAAGACGGCGTGAGCGAACGTGGTGGACATCCGGTAGAGCGCAAACTGATGAAACAATGGAGCATGCGCATTACAGCTTATGCCCAGCGTTTGTTAGATGGCCTGGATACTATTGACTGGCCAGAGAGTTTAAAAGAATCGCAACGTTACTGGATAGGAAAATCGGAAGGGACTTCACTAAAATTTAAAATTCACGCTTCGACTCCCGAAGCAAGTTCGGGACAAGTTCCGCTCAGCGTGACACAAGAGAGTATTGAAGTTTTCACCACACGTCCTGATACGATTTTTGGTGTATCGTTTGTAACGCTGGCACCGGAACACGAACTGGTTGAGAAAATCACCACAGCTGCGCAAAAAACGGAAGTAGAAGCCTATGTTATTAAATCAAAAAACAGAAGTGAACGCGAACGCCAGGCTGAAGTGACTAAAGTGAGTGGTGTGTTTACCGGAGCTTATGTAGAACATCCCTTTACAGGCAAACAAATTCCGATCTGGATTGGCGATTACGTATTGGCCGGTTATGGCACAGGAGCTGTAATGGCCGTACCTGGGCATGATTCCCGCGATTACGCCTTTGCCAAACATTTTAATTTACCAATCCTGGAAGTAGTTGCCGGTGGTGACCTTTCCAAAGAATCATACGATGCCAAAGAAGGCAAATTGATCAACTCTGATTTCTTAAACGGACTGGAAGTAAAAGCCGCGCTTAAAAAAGCCATTGAAGAAATTGAAAAACGCGGTTTAGGAAAAGGGAAAACGAATTACCGTCTGCGTGACGCGGTATTTGGCCGCCAGCGTTATTGGGGAGAGCCCATTCCTATTTATTATAAAGATGGCATTCCGCATGCTTTGGCAGAAAACGAATTACCATTGGTGTTGCCGGAAGTAGATAAATTTTTACCAACCGAAGACGGAGAACCGCCCTTGGCGCGTGCAGCCTCTTCCTGGAAAAAAGACGGAAAATACGATTACGAACACACCACCATGCCGGGCTGGGCAGGTTCTTCCTGGTATTTCCTGCGTTATATGGACCCTAAGAACAGTGAGCATTTTGTGAGTAAGGCTTTGGCAGAATACTGGCAAAGTGTGGATCTTTACATTGGGGGCAGTGAGCATGCTACAGGACATTTATTGTATGTACGCTTCTGGACCAAATTTTTAAAAGACCTTGGTATTCTTGCTATTGAGGAGCCAATGAAAAAGTTGATTAACCAGGGGATGATAC
>CAZMHW010000746.1:0-1958 GCA_964566105.1 uncultured Akkermansia sp. | reverse complement strand
AAAATGTAATACAACCAGAATATAATTTCACTTATTGCCTAGTTGGAAATGATTTACAAAAGAACGAGCCTTTAATCGATTATATACACAAAAACGGAAATCAATATTATCGCAAATTTTTAAATGAAGATAGCTGGTCTTTTGCTGATCCTCGGTCTGAAAAGGTAAAAGGGCTAATTGAAGAAACAGGCAAGAAGTTAAAGGATTGGGATATAGAATTTAACAGGGGTATAACTTCCGGGTTTAATGAAGCGTTTTATCTTGATGAGGCGACGAAAGAAAGTTTAATAAAAAAAGACAAGAAAAATAAAGAAATAATTAAGCCTATTCTCAGGGGTCGCGATGTAGGGCGATATAAATACACATATAAAAATACTTGGGTTATTTACATTCCTTGGCACTTTCCCTTACACGATGATCCAACAATATCCGGATCTTCTAAGGAAGCAGAGAAAGCATTAAAAAAAGACTACCCTTCAATTTACGACCACTTAATGCAGTATAAGGAAAAATTATCTGCTAGAAATAAAGCTGAAACAGGAGTAAGATATGAGTGGTACGCATTACAAAGGTTTGCAAACACTTTCTACGAGAACTTCAATAAGGACAAAGTTATTTGGCTCGTATTGACAGATAAAGCAAGTTTTGCTTATGAAAGAGAGGGTCTTTTGGTAAATGATAGCGTTTTTTTAATGATAGGAAACAATTTAAAATACTTACTGGCAATTTTAAATTCAAAATTGTCAGAATGGTATTTTGATAAAATCACCACTAGTTCCGGTGTTGGAACCAATATGTGGAAGAAAACTTACGTTGAACAAATTCCGATACCGGAAGTTTCAAAACCTGAAATGCGACCATTTGAAATACTAGTTGACTATGTAACTTTTATAAAAAAACAAGAAGAACGCATTAGTCCGTACACCCCAAACGATCATATGGCAGCAAATTTTGAAGAAATAATTGATGCTTGCGTATATGAATTGTATTTTGGAAAGCATATGCATGAAAAAGAGATTTCCGTGATCTCTGAGGTAACAGCGCTTTTAAAACCGATTGACAACTTAGACGAGAAAACGCAAGAAAAAAAAGTCTTTAGCATCATTAACAATATCTATGACGAATACAAAAGTACCGAAAACGTAATTCGCAGGAGAATTTTAGATTTTCCTGTAAAAAGTGCTGACATTATCAATGTAATACAGAATGGCTAAAAAATATTTACATAGCATTGAGTTGCAAAATTTTAAGGCGTTTCCCGAATACGAAAACATAAACATTGACGGGAAACACGCTATAATTTGGGGCGTTAACGGAAGCGGTAAATCGACGGTGTTTTGGAGTTTATATACCTTCCTACAGTGTGCAGGCAAGCCAACAGACGATTACAAAAAGTATTTCGATGGTGGCGACCAAGATTTAAAGAATATTTTTGGTGGTGCCACTACGCCATTCATAAAATTGTCATTTTCTGAGAAAGATCCGAATGGTAATACTGTTCCAGCTTCTAAAGAAACTTTTGTTTTAGAAGCAGCAGCCGATACAGATACAAGAAAGGAGTTAATACGTTCGTATTATTTGAGTAGTGAATTTATTTCGCACAGGCTCTTACTTAACTTTTCCAATTTCAGAAATAGTCAGGCTTTAAATCTTTGGCCATATTTCGAGAGAGACATTCTTCCGTATTTCAGTAGTAAAGGAAAAAATCTCTACGATTTACTTAAGGAATTCCGCGAAAAGATAAACACTGAAACACCAAAGGTGCTGAATACAATGAGAGACGACTTTAATAACGGTTTGCAAGATTTGATTTTACCGTTAGTTAAAGTAAATGCTGGTCGCCCTCATAATGTATTGACGGAATACTATAATGAAAATCTTTCTGAAAAGAGAGAGTTCTCGCAACTGGATGTTTACAACCCAACATTGCTTGATTATGAAGGAAGCAAAGGTAAGCG
>CAZMHW010000745.1:0-1958 GCA_964566105.1 uncultured Akkermansia sp. | reverse complement strand
ACACGGCCATGTACACGGCTCTAAACCCGGTAACAGGTTTTGAAGGTGTAACTAATGACACGGCAGGAGCACTAAAACGTTTCAACGATTATCAGCATCGCTTTTCTGGTTTTTCCGGTAGTTTAGGTTTAACGTACAATATAAATGCGAAGTGGCTGATAAAAGGTAATGTAGCCAGAGGCTTCCGGGCGCCCAACATTTCTGAACTCTCCGCAAAAGGAGTGCATCCGGGTACCGGCTTTGAACAGCTCGGAGATGCCAACTTTAAACCGGAGTTTAGTTTACAGGAAGATCTTGGTGTTTTTTTTGAAAGCAAACATGTCTCGGCAAGCGCTGAAGTATTTTATAATTTGATTGATAATTATATTTTTAATCAAAAGCTCGCCAGTCTTGTTGGAGGAGATTCCATCTATACAGAGTCGGGAAATGATTATCCTGTATTTAAGTTCAGACAGACAAGGGCACAACTTTTTGGCGGTGAAGCCAGAATAGACATTCATCCCCATCCTCTGGACTGGCTGCATTTCGAAAATTCCATATCGCTGGTGTGCGCTGAAAATCTTGGTGGTAACGGTGCCGTGCTCGACAACACGAACAAGTACCTTCCATTTATACCTCCGCTTCACACCAATTCTGAGTTGCGGGCAGAGTTTCGAAAAAAAGGGAAATGGTTTTCGAATATTTTTATGAAAGTGGGCGTACAATATTATGCGGATCAAAACAGGGTGTATTCCGCAGAAGGAACTGAAACCAAAACACCGGGATATGTTCTCATAGATGCTGGAGTAGGGGCAACTGTGAATACTCAAAAAGGCAAACCTCTTTTTACTGTTTCGCTTACTGGCACCAATCTGGCTGATGTGGCTTATCAATCGAACATGAGCCGGCTTAAATACTTTGATAATTATCCGGTAAATGGCAGCGGGAGATCAGGAATTTATAGTATGGGAAGAAATTTTAGTTTTAAAGTCACAGTTCCGTTCAATAAAAAATAAAATATCCGGAATAAAAGGATAGGTAAGATGTCTTCATAAAAAGATCCGGAGTTATTTTTCCGGATCTTTTTGCTTATTGTTAGATAGTAAATTAACAGCTATTCTAGCACTAATCTGCCTTTTTTTAGGGTGTCAGAATTTCGTCTTACAGAATAGATATAGATCCCTTTTGGTAACGCAGACATGTCTATTTCCGATGATTTGTTCACATTCTCTTTATAAACAAGAAGCCCCAAAGCATTGTATATTTCCAGCGAAAAAACTTTATCTTTTTCTAAAGCATGAAAATTAAATCGTCCTGTGCCAGGATTCGGGTAAATGGATAAATCAAATAATTCGTCAGACAAAGATTTTACCGAAGTACAGGAAATTACACTTTGTGTAAAAACGGTTTTAGCAATACATCCATCCGTGTTTGTGCCGGAAACCGTGTAGTTAAAAGTACTGCTGAGATTAGCTACCAGTATGGGTGCATTAGAACCTACATTCCAAGTGTAGGAATTGGCGCCACTTACGGTTAAACTTACACTTTGGCCGATGCAGGAAACAGGATTACTTGAAGTTACAGTGAGGGATGGTACTGCTTTTAAAGTTACGTTAATAGAGGCACTTGCCGTGCAGCCGGTTAAAGTGCTACTGGTGGTTACATAGTAGGTGGTATTAATAGTGGGACTAACAGTAATGGTTGGACTCACTATGCTTGTGTTCCACGTAAAAGAAGTAGCACCTAGTCCCGAGGCTGTAAATGTGGCCGTGGCGCCAGGACAGATACTTGTTGATCCGGAAATTGTGGGGAAGGCGGTTAACCATACGGAGACAGAATTACCCGATTTATTACAGGTAGCAAAATCGGGTCTGGAGTCACCATTAAAGTCGGCAACTACGAGACCGTAAGGATTATTGCCGGTCGCGTAATTCTGAGCGGGGAGAAAAGAGCCATTGTTGTTGAGGAGTATGGACACA
>CAZMHW010000744.1:0-1960 GCA_964566105.1 uncultured Akkermansia sp. | reverse complement strand
CGCCAGACCATTCAGTGCATTGTCAAAGGTTCCAACCAACTCCAGAAAGGGAGTTTTATCCACAAAACTTTTGGTACGTTTAAGCGCCAGAGGTTCGTCTTCTATGATGATGCAGGAATACCTATCCATTTACAATGGTTAAATGTACACTATAAAGCTCATTTTGATTACTTATTTCCAGCCTGTGCGTACCTGGGTACAGCAAATTTAATCTTTTTCCGATCAGTTCGTTACCCAAACCATTACTGTCCTGTTGTTGTTGTTTACGACTTGGGTCAAATTTATTTTCACAGATGAAAAGTATATACTCGCTTTTGATAATGAGTTGCACACGAATGGTATAGTCTATTTTTTTATTGGTAGAATGCTTAAAGGCATTTTCAATAAAGGGAATAAACACCATGGGGGCAATAACCTTGTCCCCCGGCACTCCCGTGACCTGAAACGTCAGGTAGTTCGCATTGGAGGTACGTATTTTTTGCAACTCCATGTATTTCTCAATGTACTCAATTTCCTTTTTCAGTGGAATTTTATCTGTTTTTGTTTCGTAAAGCATAAAACGCAAAATATCGGACAGCTTATTCAGGTATTCCGAAGCCTGCACCGCATCATCTATCATCAGCACATCAATATTGTTAAGGGTATTAAACAGGAAGTGAGGATCCAGTTGCGATTTCACCAGAGCCATCTCCGTTTCATGCGTTTTTTGTTTCAGCGCTTCCTTCAGTTTTATTTCTTCGAACCAGGTAATAAAACCTTTGATAATGAGGGCGCCGATACCGGAGATGGTTCCAATCAAACTCATGGCGGTGATCACAATGTGGGCGGTAGACGTACCATTCTTCCCACCATCGTCCATATCCAGAACATAACCGGCTTCTATCAGATAACGGTGTAAACCATAGTAGGGAATCGCTGCTCCCACCGAGATCAACAGACCAAATACCAATGTGAGCAAGAATTTTTTCTGTTTCAGGTAGCGGGGAAACAAGACAAAATAATAACTGTAAAAAGTAATCACAGAAGGAAGCACGGCAAACAAAAGAAGATTCATAAAAGCGTTTAACACCCGCGCCGTTTGATCCACAGCGGTATCACTGCTCCTGAAAAAAACACCTAACAGGATTCCGATAATAGAAAAATAACACAACCAAAAACCAACATTTAACAGTATGACCAAAGACCTCCGCATATTTAAAATTTGTATAACCAGAGCCAAAGTCGGGGATTTTAACGGCTTAAAGAAATATATTATTCCAATCCCCGAAATTTGTCTGCAAAATCGGAAAATGGGGGGCAAAGAAGCTTATTAAAGCAGCGCGAAGTGAAAAACTATGGTTTCTCAGTCCTATTACTTTCTTAAAACTCGGCTCTAAAATCCTGTCTTAGGGGTATTGCCGATAAACACATAAAATACCTTTCTAGAAATCAAACAGACTAAAACGCACATAAAAAAGACACCTCTTAAAATTTCCGCGTCCAGTTCTTAAGATTCTGAAAAGAACAAAGGCTTTAAGAGTAGCCCAAAACAGGAATCCAGTTTGATGAAAAAAGATAAAAAACGATCGTTCACGAGACAAAAACGAATCTACCTTCCTATTTAAATACAAAAGACTTATTATCAACCAGTTAAATTTATTTAATTCTCAATTCGCGAATCGCGAATTGAGAATTAAATTGTATATTTGTAATATGAAAAAGCATAATGGGATGCGCCCCCAGGATATATTGATCTTGTTGAAGATTTCATCATTGAATGATAAAAATTTTTACCTAAAGGATTTAAGCCAGGAACTCGATATAAGTTCATCCGAAGTTACAGAATCAGTTAACCGATCCGTAATTGCGGGTTTAATTGCTGAAGATAAAAAGACTCTTATGCGTAAAGCTCTATTTGAATTTTTAGTACATGGACTTCCTTATGTTTTTCCTCAAAAACCAGGTTCTATTGTTGCTGGAA
>CAZMHW010000743.1:0-1962 GCA_964566105.1 uncultured Akkermansia sp. | reverse complement strand
AGTGAAAACTCGTCGGTGGCCTACGAAATGCTCAATGGTTTAAGCCGCGGTGATAACTATACCTGGGAATTGAACTACCAGCGCAACTTAAACAGCAATATTCAAATCAGTATCAATTACACCGGAAGAAAAACACCCAATTCGCCAATTGTGCATTTAGGTGGCGCCCAGGTGAGGGCTTATTTTTAATAGTAGCGAAGAATTCTTAATCGTCAGTCAAAATCACTAATCACTAATAATTAAAAACTAATACCTTAGCATTAACAACTAAAAACTAAGCACTAATAATTAAAAACTAATACCTAAGCACTAATACCTAGTCACTAACAATTAAAAACTAAACACAAAGAATTAAAAACTGATAACTAAATCTCCCCGATCACCGATTGAGAACCCTTCACCACATCTCCGATCTTAACATTGAGTTTAGTACCTGGAGGTAAAAACAGGTCCACACGGGAGCCAAATTTAATAAAGCCCATTTCTCCGCACTGCTGCGCTACATCGCCTTCTTTGCAGTACCACACAATACGGCGGGCCAAAGCGCCGGCAATCTGACGAAACAGGATCTCGGTGCCTTTAGCGTGTTTTACCACTACGGTGGTGCGTTCATTGTCGGTACTACTCTTAGGTTCCCAGGCAGCTAAAAATTTACTGGGATGGTATTTGAAAAAACTTACCACACCCGCAATAGGGTAGCGGTTGACGTGTACGTTAATGGGACTCATAAAAATGCTTACCTGTAAACGTTTGTCTTTAAAATATTCGTGTTCGGTGGTTTCTTCGATCACCACTACTTTGCCATCGGCCGGAGCGATGATCAAATTGTCACCCAGGGTATGTTGGCGGGTAGGATGTCTGAAGAACTGAACAATAACAAGGGTTAAAAAGCCACTTAACACGTAGGCAAACCAGTGAGCGATGGGGGCGGTAGGAAAAAAATGACGGGCTATAAAAATAATGATGGCGCTAAAAACAAGAACAATAAGTAAACTTGGCCAACCTTCTTTGTGAAACTTCATATCTGCTGTAAATTTGCTCAAATATAACAGAAACTCGCTATATTTTGCCTTAAATCCGGCTTTTTTGTCCTTTATTTTTACCGTCAGTTTTTGGCCTTGTGCGGCGGAAGAAGGTTTAAGGAATAGTTGCCCAGAGTGCAGCCGAAGGATGTCATCCTGAGCGGAGTCGAAGGAGGAGTCGAGAAGTGTTACTTCGAGCAAAGTCGAGAAGTGTCATTTCGAGCGGAGTTGGGAAGTGTCACTTCGAGCGGAGTCGAGAAGTGACTTCGAGGCTTGTGCTGAGCCGCTGCACAGGGGAACACCGAATTGTGGTCGAAGCAGCCTCAGCCACAGCATCTCCGTCACTTCGAGTAGCCCGCAGTGTTTTCGGTTGAGGGCGTATCGAGAAGTGGCTTCGAGAGCCTCAGCCACCCTGTGGTCACTTCGAGCTGTCATGCTGAGCGGAGTCGAAGCATGTCATCCTGAGCGAAGTCGAAGGGGAAGTCGAGAAGCACTCATTAAAACTGATAAAAATCCCCCTCAAAAACTTGGTCATTCTCTCAGCTTTCCTAAATTTGTGTTCTCTTAAAATAATCTTAAAACGCCTTAAAAATGAGCAAAATTAAAGTAGCCAACCCTGTTGTAGAATTAGATGGGGATGAAATGACCCGTATTATCTGGAAATTTATAAAAGACAAATTAATCGTTCCATACCTGGACCTCGATATTAAATATTACGACCTTGGCGTTGAGCACCGCGATGCCACTTCCGATCAGGTAACCATCGATGCGGCAGAAGCCATTAAAAAATACCAGGTAGGTATTAAATGCGCTACGATCACTCCCGATGAAGCCCGTGTAAAAGAATTCAACTTAAAACAAATGTGGAAATCACCGAACGGAACCATCCGTAACATTTTAGATGGAACTGTTTTCCGTGAACCGATCGTTTGTAATAACG
>CAZMHW010000742.1:0-1972 GCA_964566105.1 uncultured Akkermansia sp. | reverse complement strand
GAATAAGGTCCGATTGAACGGGCGTGCATCTTATCATCTACCATGTGTCCTAATTTTAACATGTAAATGATACCTACCGTTGCTGGTTGGTCAAAGCGTTCACCGGTTCCACCGTCATACAAGTATGTACGGCCAAACTGAGGTAATCCTGCTTTTTTAGTGTACTCGTCAATTTGTTCTACAGTTGCTCCGTCAAAGATTGGAGTAGAGAATTTTAATCCTAATTCTTTACCGGCCCATGCCAATACTGTTTCATAGATCTGTCCAAGGTTCATACGCGAAGGTACACCCAATGGATTCAACACAATATCAACTGGTGTTCCGTCTTCTAAGAAAGGCATATCTTCCTCTTTAACGATACGGGCTACGATACCTTTGTTACCGTGGCGGCCCGCCATCTTATCACCAACTTTTAATTTACGTTTCTGCGCAATGTAAACTTTTGCTAACTGAACAATTCCATTTGGTAACTCATCACCCACGGTGATTTGGAATTTCTCACGTTTGTATTTTCCTAAATAATCGTTGTATTGGATTAAGAAGTTATGTAACAAACGTTCGATTTGTTCGTTTTTATCTTTATCAGTAGTCCAGTTACTTGGATTTACTTCACTGTAATCAATGCGCTCTAATAATTTTTGAGTGAACTTGGTACCACGAGGTACAACTTCTTCTCCTAAAATATTGGTAACACCCTGTGAAGTACGACCATTAACGAGAACAAATAATTTGTCAACTAATTTTAATTTTAAGTTGTAATTATTTTTTTCGTGATCTGTATCTAACTTCTCAACTAAAGGTTTCTCTTCAGCTTTTGCTTTTTTGTCTTTAATTACACGTGAGAATAATTTTTTATCAACGATAACACCTTTGATAGATGGAGAAACACGTAAAGACGCGTCTTTCACATCACCGGCTTTATCACAAAAGATCGCACGTAATAATTTTTCTTCCGGTGAAGGATCTGTTTCTCCTTTAGGAGTAATTTTTCCAATTAAAATATCACCTTCTTTTACTTCAGCACCAATACGGATAATACCTTTTTCATCCAGATCTTTAGTAGCATCTTCACTTACGTTAGGAATATCCGGAGTTAATTCCTCCATACCACGTTTAGTGTCGCGCACTTCCAAAGTATACTCATCAATGTGGATTGACGTAAAGATATCTTCGCGAACAATTTTTTCATTGATTACGATCGCATCCTCAAAGTTGTAACCTTTCCATGGCATGAACGCCACTTTTAAGTTACGACCTAAAGCTAATTCACCATCCTGAGTTGCGTAACCTTCACATAATACCTGACCTCTTTGAACTTTATCGCCTTTTTTAACGATAGGTTTTAAGTTGATGCAGGTACTTTGATTGGTTTTCTGGAACTTGGTTAATTTATAAGTTTTTACATCGCCTTCGAAGCTGATTAATTTTTCTTCTTCGTTGCGGTTGTAACGGATAGTAATGGATTGAGCATCTACATACTCAACAACACCTTCTCCTTCAGCATTAATTAATACACGGCTATCTTCAGCAACACGCGCTTCAATACCTGTACCTACGATTGGCGCTTGTGGGCGCAATAATGGTACGGCCTGACGTTGCATGTTGGAGCCCATGAGCGCACGGTTGGCATCATCATGCTCTAAGAACGGAATCAAAGACGCTGCAATAGAAGCGATTTGATTCGGAGCAATGTCCATTAAATGTACAGAGTTTGGCTCAAGGATAGGGAAGTCACCTTCGTAACGCGCGGTTACTTTTTTAGTGATGATGTTTCCTTTATCATCCAGATCAACGTTAGCCTGGGCTATGTTTTTCTGATCTTCTTCTTCTGCTGTTAAATAAATAATAGGTTTGTTTGAGTCCAACTTACCATTGGTTACTGTACGGTAAGGTGTTTCGATAAATCCTAACTTATTTACTTTAGCGTATACACAAAGAGAAGAGATCAAACCGATATTTGGTCCTTCTGGAG
>CAZMHW010000741.1:0-1974 GCA_964566105.1 uncultured Akkermansia sp. | reverse complement strand
AGGTGGAATAAGAGACCGGTACGGTTTGCCATTGACTCCTATAGGCAGCCCCAACCCGGTAATCTCCATTAAACATACCGGTATAACCGGGACTAAGATTTAGCAGAGAAGCGTTAAATTGCGAAAAATGAATATCCTGAGCCAATACCCCATTTGAAAAAAGGGCTGTTAAGACAAGAAGTATATGCTTTTTAAGTCTCAAAATAAGTACTATTAACAAATATAATGAAATGTTCCCATTTATTGAAACGAAGCTTGAGGAGTACTTCTAACGGCACTCGTTTTCTCTGTAATTTATATTATTAAATGCTATTTATCCGGTTAAAGTTTGCTTTGTTTCCTGTTTAAATTGTTAAATTTGCGTTTCATTTAATAAACTATGGCAAGCGATAATTTTCAAGCACACGATTACTATTTAATGGACGAGCTCCTGAGCGATGAACATAAATTAATTCGTGAAACTGCCCGCGCCTGGGTAAAAAAAGAAGTAACTCCTATTGTGGAAGAAGCCTGTCAAAAAGCTGAATTTCCGAAACAATGGATAAAAGGTCTGGCTGAAATAGGCGCCTTTGGCCCCTACATTCCAACTGAATATGGTGGAGCGGGTCTTGATCAGATTTCCTATGGATTAATTATGCAAGAACTCGAACGCGGCGACAGTGGCTTACGTTCTACTGCCTCAGTGCAGAGTTCTCTGGTGATGTTTCCGATTTATACTTATGGCAGTGAAGAGCAAAAAAGAAAATACCTGCCGAAACTTGCCGCTGGCGACATTATGGGTTGTTTTGGTTTAACAGAGCCAGATCATGGAAGTAATCCAAGTGGTATGATCACTAATTTTAAGGATGCCGGCGATGGAAAACACGTGGTATTAAACGGAGCAAAAATGTGGATTAGTAATTCACCTTTTGCGGATATAGCTGTTGTTTGGGCAAAAGATGAAGCCGGAGAAATCAGAGGTATGGTTGTTGAAAGAGGCATGAAAGGCTTTACCACTCCTGAAACACACGGCAAATGGAGTCTGCGTGCCAGCGCTACCGGGGAACTGGTATTTGATAACGTGATGGTACCAAAAGAAAATATTTTTCCAAATATTAAAGGCTTAAAAGGTCCTTTGGGTTGCCTGAACAGCGCTCGTTTTGGAATCTCCTGGGGGGTTATTGGTGCGGCCATGGATTGTTACGATAGCGCTTTACGTTATAGTAAAGAACGTATTCAGTTTGGCAAACCAATCGGTGCTTTTCAGTTAACACAGAAAAAACTGGCTGAAATGATCACAGAAATCACCAAAGCACAATTGTTAACCTGGAGATTAGGCGTTTTAAAAAACGAACACCGTGCCACACCGGCGCAAATCAGTATGGCTAAACGTAATAATGTACACATGGCTATTACCATTGCGCGTGAAGCACGTCAAATACACGGGGGAATGGGCATTACCGGAGAATACCCTATTATGCGTCACATGATGAATCTGGAAAGTGTGATCACTTACGAAGGAACGCACGATATTCACCTATTAATTACAGGTATGGACATTACTGGTTTTAATGCCTTTTCGTAAAGAAAAGATTTATAATAATGTAAAAGGCCCGCTTTCTCAAGCGGGCCTTTTAGTTTTCATTTCGTTCACAACTTATTCCGTATAAAATCCGAGCGCTTTCGCGTCGTTTACATCGTTTTTCCTGACCTTGCATTTAAAGCGTCTTCCCGATTTACAAGTACAAGCGCTGCAACTCTCAGCTGTTCTGTCGCTGAATATTTCCAGTTCGTAAACCTTAATACCTTTTCCTTTCATGTAGCTTACCACATTGTCCTTCAATTTTTCATTATTGATGTTATAGTCCCATTTATCAGCACAATAGGTTTCATCGTAAACCACCCATTTAACATTGGATTTACTGCAACCAAAAACGAATGTGGTCACCAGTAGGATAAGGAAGATGTTTTTGAACTTTTGTAAATATGTAACCA
>CAZMHW010000740.1:0-1985 GCA_964566105.1 uncultured Akkermansia sp. | reverse complement strand
CGAACAAGGTTTAAAAGAATCGGTAAGATGGTATTGGGAGAATCTCAAATGAAAGATAAGAGCTAATCTTTTAGAGAATAAAATCCAGGTAGGTTTTATCATTAATCACTTCAAAGCTTGCGTCCGGGTAGGCTTTTCCGAAGGCAATGGGTTTCTTTGGTGTTTTTTTTGAACTGTATTTGAATTCAAATGCTTGTATTTTTTTATTTTTCACTTCAATCAAATCAATTTCCTGCTGATCGTATGTGCGCCAGAAATGATAGTCCGTATTTTGTTTTTTGTAAGTGTTTCGTTTCAAACGTTCCATGAATACATAGTTTTCCCAGAGCATTCCTTTATCATCGTCACGCCTCAGGGCCATTGGTTCAAAATCGCCAATAACAGCGTTGCGAATGCCATTGTCAATAAAATACCAACGCTGACTTTTAGAAATTTCCTTTCTTAAGTTATTACTGTAAGCCGAAACTTTATGTAGAACAAAAACTTTGGTTAAAAGATGGAGATATTTTTCAACGGTGTTTTTGCTGATGCCGAGTGCATTTCCCAATTCATTGTACGAGACTTCTTTTCCAATTTGGTAGGCAATCATTTTAAGCAGACTGTATACAATAGACGCATTGCGTAAGCCATCGAGTACCAAAATATCTTTTAATAAATAAGAATTTACAAGGTCACTCAGATAGCGTTTTTTGTCTTCGTTGTTTTTTAAATGCCACAATTCAGGATAGGAACCGAAAACGAGCCGGTCTTCCAGGTTTTGTTTCATCTGAAGGGCATTTTCTTTTAGCTCGCCCTGCCAGAGCGGGTAGAGGTAAATTGTATTACTCCGGCCGGTAAGGGGTTCTCCGGAAATATTTAGAATATCAAAAGCAGATGATCCGGTTACAAGAATTTTTAATCCTTTAATGGAATCGACCATAAGTTTTAGTTTTTTTCCAATGTCCGGAATTCCCTGTGCTTCGTCAATTATCAAGAGGTCATTCCCCTTTAACACACGGTTGTAATTGCTTATCGTACGCTGAGCTAAAAGTTGATGCGTGTCTTCATCTTCACCGTTCAGAAAGAGGTAAGGACGTTTATAATTCGCCAGGAACTGATCTATCAGTACTGATTTTCCCACGCGACGAGCGCCAAGCAACAAGGTTACTTTTTGTGGTTTCAGGCTTTTGAGGAGCTCTGCGATTTGTATACGGGTAATTTCCACAGCTCAAATATACAAATTTAGTCATTGTATTGACTAAATTAATGTAAAAATTGTCATTGTATTGACAAAATTTATATAAAAATTGTCATTATGTTGACAGAATTTACAAAAATGAACGAAAGAAATTGAGTTAAAACTAAGAAATCTCCTCTTTTATAAAAGATTTCAGGAATTTCAAAAAAATAAACGAGCTACAAAAGCAATGAGGTCATGTGTTTATCGAAGCGTATAGGCTACAAATAAAGTGGATGTGAAGTTTCTCTTTATGCCAAAACCATCAGAGCTTTCAATAAACTGGCGTCCTCCAATAAACACGTGTTTTCGTTTAGTTAAAGCTATGTCAATGTTTAATTCAAAGTTTAGGGCCAGGTAGAGGTGGTTCAAGGAGGCGTTTAGGGTTGGCTTAAGAGTGCTGTTACCACTGATAATATTAAAGCTATTTCCGTCGAGGTTACCGCTTTTATACATAAGTCCACCAACATTACATCCGAATCCAACGTTAAATTTAAGGCGTTTACCCTTTGGTATTTTCATAAATCGTGTTGCGCCAAGAATCCAGTCGATTTTTTCAAAATTGCCACTAACTTCATCATAACCACCATTTCCTCCGCCCTTTTCGTAGCCCCAGCCTTTGTGGTATACGAAGTTAGCTGTGATAGCAGTTTGTGATAGAGATTTCCGGTTCCGGATATTAAGACGATAAAATACTTCGTAACCGGGTTGCTGATATTTAAGCCGGTTTTCTTCATGACCCATACTTCGGCTACGGTCAGGGATGTGT
>CAZMHW010000739.1:0-1985 GCA_964566105.1 uncultured Akkermansia sp. | reverse complement strand
AAATAAGGGTGGGAAGTTCAAGCACGCCAAATTCACTTCTGACGGTGGAATACTGTTTGTCTTTATTTTTCAGGGAGTAGTTATTGGACAAGGCAAACTCGTAACCAAAGCTATTAAATCCAAATCCAGCGCTTACCATCCAGCGACTGTTGTAATCGTAACGGGCCACCAGGTTAAGGGCGCCCCCGCCAAAGGAATTGTGTTGAAAGCGTGCATTGGCGGTCTCCATACCCCCGCTCAAAACAGAACGATTCCCCTGGAACCCCCATTGAACACCGAGCGCCCAGGTTTTGTCCTGTTGTGAAAAGCCACTGGCTACCCCTAAACTGAGTAAAAAAAATAAAAGGTTTTTCATGATCCTGCGTTTTAATTAAAGGTACTTATTTTTAAGCCTTTTGATGCTTTTTTAACGTATGGGTTTAAAACAGAATTGGGGTTTTTTTAGTAAATTCGCTCCTCTTTTTTAAAGTTTAAAAAAAGACTCACCATTAAGTCATTTGGTGCAGAAAAGAGTTCGAAAAATTAAGTACATGAAAAAGTATCCTGAATATAAAAAACTGGATTTGTCGCAGATATCGGTTGATGTTTTAAAATTTTGGCAAGAAGACAAAACGTTTGAAAAATCAATTTCTACGCGTGATGAATCTAAACCCTGGGTGTTTTACGAAGGTCCGCCGAGTGCAAATGGTATGCCGGGGATTCATCACGTGATGGCCCGCGCCATCAAAGATATTTTTTGCCGCTTCAAAACCTTGCAGGGATACCAGGTAAAACGTAAAGCCGGTTGGGACACACATGGGTTACCAATTGAGTTGGGTGTAGAAAAATCGCTGGGTATTACAAAAGAAGATATTGGAAACAAAAACAGTCCAAAATACATTTCAGTTGAAGACTACAACAAAGCCTGCCGTAAGGAGGTAATGAAGTATACCGATAAATGGGAAGAGGTGACTGCGAAGATGGGTTATTGGGTGGATATGAGCGATCCTTACATTACTTACGACAATAAGTACATTGAGAGTGTGTGGTGGTTGTTGCAAAATTTGTCTAAAAAGGACTTGTTGTACAAGGGCTTCACTATTCAACCCTATTCACCGGCAGCCGGCACAGGTTTGTCTTCTCACGAATTAAACCAGCCGGGCTGTTACAGAGATGTGAAGGATAGGACGGCGGTGGCTCAGTTCAAACTAAAAAAAGATTCCAAATCGCAGATCGCAAATTTAAAATCTGATGATCTACAATCTGACATTTATTTTTTAGCGTGGACAACTACTCCCTGGACGCTTCCTTCTAATACAGCACTGGCTGTTGGGAAAGACATTGACTATGTTTTTGTAAAGAGTTTTAATCCTTTTAGCGGAACACCACAAACGGTTATTCTTGCAAAAGAATTAGTTAATAAATATTTTTCAGAAAAACACACAGACCTTCCCTTCGAAAATTACAAAGCAGGAGATAAGGAAATTCCATTTAAGATCGTTGGACATTGCAAAGGCTCTGATCTTGCAGGGCTTTCCTACGAACAATTATTGCCTTTTGCACAGCCGCAGGACGGCGATGCGTTTAAAGTGATTGTGGGTGATTTTGTAACTACCACCGACGGTACGGGTATCGTGCACATTGCACCGAGTTTTGGTGCAGATGACTTTAGAGTCGCGAAACAAAACGGCATTGGTTCTTTAACTTTGGTAGATAAACGTGGTAAATTTTTGCCTGAAGTTCAGGATGGCATTTTTCTGTATGGCGAAGAATTTGTAAAAGAGGATTATCTGAGTGAAGAAGAAAAGAAAACAGAATTCGCGAAACAAAAACAAATATTAGAAGCCAACCACAAAATAAAAGAGCTTAAAGTTTATTTAAGTGTAGACGAAAGAATTGTTTTAAAACTTCAGGAAGAAGGAAAATTATTTAAGAAGGAACAATACGTGCACAGCTACCCACATTGCTGGCGTACCGATAAACCGGTATTGTATTACCCTCTGGAC
>CAZMHW010000738.1:0-1987 GCA_964566105.1 uncultured Akkermansia sp. | reverse complement strand
TCTTTCAGGACTTGCGCAATCAGAATCTTTCCAGTATTTTAGTTCTCATTACACAGATTAGTCTTGACGCGGTGAGTACAGTTTTGAACGAAGTAACGGTGTCGGCCAAAAAGACCAAAGTGAAAATAGTGGGGAACGATACCCGCACCACTGCAGTTTCAGGAGGCTTTACTAAAAATAACCTGGGAGCGGAGATCGCCATTAAATTAAACATCAAACACCCACAGACGCATATCCGTAAATTTATGGTAAATGTAAACCGGAACACGCTGAACAAGGAGCCGGTATTCCGATTAAACGTGTATAATGTAGATGCAAATGGGTATCCCGGAGAAAATATACTCACCCATAATGTCATTTTGGAACCAAAAACAATGACGGGCTTGATTGAAGTAGATTTGACACCTTATTCTATTTACACGGACAAGGACGTATTTATTTCCATAGAATGGATCAAGGATCTGGGAGATGCGAAAGGCTTGTATTTTTCTACAAAATTAGTAGGGAGTGCAACTTATTTCAGACAGACCAGCCAGGCAAAATGGGAAAAAACAACCCCCATTGGCGTAGGACTCTATGCCGAGGTCGCTTATTAATTAAAGAGAACCCCGGTTATGTCTTCTTACCTTTTTGTGTTTGGCAATGCCGGGACAGGAATCGCATCTGTTTTTTTGCATGAAACAACCCTCCATGGTACTCATGACAATTACCAGGACAGAAAACAGCAGAAAATATCGTTTAAGCATAAAGTATGGTTACAAATATAAGCGAATATTTTACTACTTTTAGGCCTTATCGGCGGGAAGCTTTATTCGGTTGTGGTATAAAGTGAAAATAAGTTAAAGCGCCTGAAATTAAAGAGAATTACTTGAAGCTGTTTTTTCATATAGGACGATATTTTACGCTCATGTTCAGGGTCTTTCAGCGGCCACAAAAACATAGCATATATTTGCGCCAGATCATTTTTGAAATAGATGCTATTGGCATTTCCTCTCTATCTATTGTTGCCATTATTTCGGTGTTTATGGGTGGAATTATTGCTATTCAATCGGCCTTTAGTTTTACTAATCCCCTGGTTCCGCTTTACGCGGTGGGTTTTACAACCCGCGAGAGTATCATTTTAGAATTCAGTCCAACCATCGTATGTTTGATCCTTGCCGGTAAAGTTGGATCTAATATTGCTTCGGAGGTTGGAGCCATGCGAATAACGGAACAAATTGATGCGCTCGAAATTATGGGGATTAATTCAGCAGGTTATCTGATATTTCCTAAAATAGCCGCTGCTGTTTTTATTTTTCCTTTTTTGATCGCTCTGAGCATGTTTCTGGGAATTGCCGGGGGTTATGTGATGGGCGTATCTTCCGGAGCCTGTACACCGTATGAATACGTGTTTGGCATCCAGGCTTTTTTTGAGCCCTGGAAATTATATTATTCATTTACCAAAGTGTTGGTATTTGCGTACATCATTACATCTGTTTCTTCCTATTACGGTTACTACACTACCGGAGGTGCACTCGAAGTTGGAAAAAGCAGTACTAATGCTGTGGTGTACAGCAGTATTCTTATTCTTTTGTTTAGCCTGATTTTAACTAACATGTTCCTTAACCGTTGATTGAAATTAAGAACATAAACAAAACCTTTGGCGACAGACAGGTAGTAAAAGACGTATCTTTTACCTTTTATCCTTCTAAAACGAACCTGATTATCGGAGAGAGTGGTTGTGGTAAAACAACTATCTTAAAGTTAATGGTTGGTTTGCACGAAGTAGATTCCGGACAGGTTTTGTACGACGGAGAAGATTTCCCGCAACTGAATACCAATGAAAAGCAGGAAATTCGTAAAAAAATTGGCATGTTATTTCAGGGAGGAGCTTTATTCGATTCTCAGACACTCGAAGAAAACGTACGCTTTCCTTTGGACATGTTTACCGATTTAAGCAAAGAAGAAAAAACAGAGCGTGTAAATTTTTGTCTGAAGCGCGTAATGT
>CAZMHW010000737.1:0-1990 GCA_964566105.1 uncultured Akkermansia sp. | reverse complement strand
AGCCGCCCTTCTGTCTCCAGTCGCCGGGCTCTATGGTTTTAGGATTGTAATAATTAAGATCTACACCATTAGGCAGCCAGTATGTTTTTACCTGAGGAAAACGTTGTTGAATATTTTCACAGATTCCCTGGGTTTGGCCTGTTACCAGAACCGACCGTTTGTATAATTTTTCCTCCAGGTTGTAAGCCAATTTTAAAAGCCGTTGATTGGTTACCACTCCCAGTTTCTCAGCACTCTCGGGCCAGAGGTCACTCACATTAAAAATGAGGCGGGCCTTTTTCCGGCGCGCGAGGTACATGGCGCTATAACCCAAAAACAAAGGAGGAGACTCGCATAAAATAAAATCGAAATTCCCCAGTCTTGAATTACCAATTCTTGCACTTGAAATAACGAATGAAAAATAATTCCGCAGACGGGGAAGAATGGACTTACTTTTGGAAACGTAAATGGAAGAACGGTGAACCTTGAGTCCCTCCATTTCCTCGTAAACATACTTTTTACCACGGTAGGCTTCGTAAATTTCCATTTGTGGGTAATTGGGCATGGCGGTTAACACCGTAATATCCACTCCGGCCTTATGCAAACGCACTGCCAGCTCAAACAACCTGTTTTGAGGCGCCCCTACTTCGGGAGGAAAATACTGCGTTAGAATTAAAAGTTTCACTCTTCAAATTTAAGATAAAAACCAAATATCCCCAAATTAAAAATGACCGAAAATCATCAGTTCAATATTTGATTTACGGTATTAAATTTATACATTTGTTATGTGGTAAAGCGTTTTAAAGAAAAAGAACTAGGCAGCTACATGAAACAATTTCCTGTGGTAGCTATTATTGGACCGAGGCAATGTGGTAAAACCACTCTGGCCAAACAGCTCTATTTCGGTAAAAAAACCACAAACCTTTATTTTGATCTTGAAAGTCCTGCCGACAAAAGCAAATTCAGAAGTCCGGAATATTTTTTAAGCTCACTGGATGCGCATACTATCATTATTGACGAAGTACAGCGACTTCCAGAACTTTATGAATTGTTACGTTCACTGGTTGACAAAGACAAAAAGAAAGGAAAGTACCTCCTGTTAGGTTCGGCTTCACCCCATTTAATTCAAGGTGTTTCGGAAACACTCGCGGGAAGGATCGCGTACCTGGAAATTGATCCCTTTAATTTACTTGAGATCTACAAAAAACCTTCTGATATCAACAAACACTGGTTCAGAGGTGGATTTCCCGACGCGTGGTTAGCTAAAAATGAAGTCGAAAGTTTCAGATGGCTGGATAATTTTTTCAGGACATTTATTGAGCGGGATTTAAATACGTTATTTGGCGTGACTTTTTCAAGTGAACTCATGTTTAAACTCTGGCGCATGCTCGGGCATTTCCATGGCAGTACCTGGAATGCGCAGTCGTTTGCCAAAGGACTTGATGTAAGCCCCACAACCATTAACCGCTATATTGATTATCTGGAAGGTGCATTCATGCTGCGAAAATTACCTGCCTATTCCAGCAATGCAAAAAAAAGACTGGTTAAAAGTCCTAAAGTTTATATCAGGGACAGCGGCCTGCTTCATTATCTGACAAACATTCATTCCTCAAAGGAAATGTTCTATAATCCGGCAGTTGGTAATGCCTGGGAGGGTTATGTTCTGGAGCAGATCATTCAATTATTACCTTCTACAATCCGGCCATTTTATTACCGCACGCACGATGGCAGCGAAATGGATCTCGTTCTTGTAAAAGGGCTAAAACCCATTGCATGTATCGAAATTAAAACCAGTAACGAACCACATTTAACAAGGGGGTTTTACGAATGCCTGGAAGATTTAAAATGTAATACTGGAATTGTTATAACCCCTCAACAACAAACAGCCTATTCGATTAGTGAAACAGTTGTTGTATATGGGTTACATGACTTTATTCATAACAAACTGGGCAAGTTAGTGAAAACAAAATGACCGAAAATCATCAGTTAAACTGACGATTTTCGGTCATTT
>CAZMHW010000736.1:0-1991 GCA_964566105.1 uncultured Akkermansia sp. | reverse complement strand
TTTGATCTGGGTGGTGTGATCATTAATCTGGACACTCACCGCACCATTGAGGAGTTTAACAAGATCAGTCAGATTCCTTTTGAGGAAGTCTATTCTCAGGCAAATCAAATTGAAATCTTTAATTTATTCGATAAAGGTAAGATCAGTGAGTTTGAGTTTTTTTCTGAATTAAGAAAACAGATTCGCTACGAAGGACCGGAGGTAGATCTGCTTTATGCCTGGAACGCTATGTTGCTGGATGTACCCGAAAACAGACTGGATTTATTAGTTGAAATGAAACAGAATTATTCCACCTTCTTACTAAGTAATACCTGTGAGACTCATATCACTGCTTTTGAAAATGACCTTTACCTTGACCATGGTGTGAAGAATTTTAATGATTATTTTGATGAGGTATACTACTCCTGCAGAGTGGGAATGCGCAAACCGGATAAAGAAATTTTTGAAATGGTGCTAAGCAAAAACAAATTGAAGCCCGAAGAAACTGTTTTTATCGATGACTCCATTCAACATGTAAAAGGCGCGGGACAATGTGGAATTAACGCCTACCTGCTCCCGAAAAACATGGAAGTGGAAGAGCTGATCAGGCAACTGGGGCTTTTATAAAACTTAAAACGCTATCAAAAAACTCTTTGGGTTTTTCAGCATGCACCCAATGTCCTGCACCTTCTATGGTCACAAAACGAATAGTTGAAAACCGTTTTTTAAAATCTTCTTCATCTTTTTCGCCGATGTAGTTCGATTTTTCACCTTTTATGACTAGCGTATCTGTGTGACTTTCAAAGTAGGGTACAGGTACACGCACGTTGTCGTAGTTGGCGCTAATCACCTGTAAGTTGAAACGCCAGGCCATTTCATTGTTCTGACTGTCTTTCCAATAAATATTTTTCAATAAAAATTGTTTGGTGCCAAAATCCTTAATGTGTTCGTTCATTAAAGCTTCTGCTTCTTTTCTTGTTTTTACGAAGTCAAAATCCACCGCGTGCAGCGCGTTCAAAACGTCAGCATGATGCGCAGGATATTCGCGTGAGGCAATATCGGCAACAATTAATTTTGAAGCTGTGCCAGGGTATTTCATTTCGAAAAACATAACCGTTTTGCCACCCATGCTATGACCAAGAAGAATTGGTTTTTCCAATTGGTGATCGTCTATAAATTCTTTCAGATCATCCGCCATTGCCTCATAACTCCAGGTATCGCTGTGGGGCGATAATCCATGATTTCGCTGATCGACTGTAAATACACGTAATCCTTGCTCAGCAAAGTTTTTTGCCAGGGTATTCCAATTATCACTCTGTCCAAATAAACCGTGTAAAATAATTAAAGGCCTTCCGGCACCAAACTCCCTGTAAGCTAATTTCATAATTAAAGAGTAGATTCTGTTTTTGAAAGTACAATTACTTTAACTGCCTCAAATATAACTGGACTGTATTCTCAAGACCAAAATACAGTGCATCACTGATCAGGGCATGTCCTATGGAAACTTCCAGCAGGCCCGGTACGCTTTGATTAAAATACTGAAGGTTGTCAAGATTGAGGTCGTGTCCGGCATTTATTCCAATGCCTAATTCCATTGCACGTTTTGCTGAGTGAACAAAAGGAAGAACAACTTTTTCTTTTTCTGTCGCATACAAACGGGCATATTCTTCGGTATACAATTCAATTCTGTCGGTACCGGTTTCTTTGGCGCCTTCAATCATTTTCAGGTCAGGGTCAACAAAGATGGAGGTGCGAATGTTGTGGGACTTAAAAAGCGCGATAGTGTCTTTTAAGTAATCTTTATGGAGCAGTGTATCCCAACCGTGATCACTTGTGAGTTGACCTTGTGTATCCGGCACCAGCGTTACCTGATGGGGTTTGATCTCCAGAACGAGATCCACGAATTTTTTTTCTTTTGGATTTCCTTCTATATTAAATTCTGTTTTTAAAATGGGCTTGAGATCGTGTACGTCCTTGTAGGTAATGTGTCTCTCATCAGGCCTGGGATGCAC
>CAZMHW010000735.1:0-2001 GCA_964566105.1 uncultured Akkermansia sp. | reverse complement strand
ACCAACCACCACTCATCGGCTTTAAACAGCTGCTTAATTTCGGAGCCTATTCTGTTCCCGACATAGGAGGATGGTTATTTGTTTCCAGTGGTGTTCTCATGTTGTTTGCGCTATTGCTGGAGACAAAAGCGTTAAGCCGTTTCAAAAAAAATAAAATACAAGCAGCTGCGGCGGCTTCCGTTTTCTTATTTATGGCTACTTCCTGTGGCAACAAAGGACCACAAGCCATTAACCTGAATACCGACAACTGCGATTATTGCAAAATGACTATCTCTGACAAACGTTTTGCCTGCGAACTGATTACCACTAAGGAAAGAATTTATAAATTTGACGATGTGGCCTGTATGCTCGCTTACAAGAAAGAAAATATCGAAAAAACAAAAGATGCCGCTTTTTACGTTTCAGATTATCTGAGTCCGAACGCATTACTAACTGCCGACAAATTGCATTTTGTGGAAGGAGAAGCGATTGGAAGTCCCATGGGCGGCAATGTGGCTTCGTTCAGCAACCAGGACAGCGCTACCGCTTATCAAAACAAACTTAGCTGTACTATGAGCAGTTGGACTACTCTTAATCCCTAAATTTGAAATATTCGTTCTACATACTGCTACTTTTTTTTACCTCAGTTCATTTACAGGCACGGCGGGTAGAAGTTGGTAAAACTAAAACACACCAACACATCAAAGCCGGTATTGCAGATTGCCACGATTCGGATACTTTAGTGGTTTATGAAGGCCTCTACAAAGAAGGAAATCTGGTCATAGACCGGTCGATTTGCCTTATAGGCGTTAATTTTCCTGTACTGGACGGGCAAAAAAAATACGAGGTTCTTTCCATAAAAGTAAGCAATGTTACCATCAAAGGCTTCAGAGTACAACGTTCGGGATATGCGACACTCAGCGATCCCGGCGGTATTAAAGTGTACGACAGCCACAACGTTGTTATAAGTGACAATATTCTGGATGACAATTTTTTTGGCGTGTATCTGCAGTATTGTAAAAACTGTACGGTTAAAAACAACACCATAACCGGTTATGGGGTTGAGGAACAACAAATAGGCAACGGGATTCACTGCTGGAAAAGCGACAGCCTGCAGATTACCGGAAACCGCGTTTCGGGGCACCGCGACGGAGTTTATTTTGAGTTTGTGACCAATTCAGTGATCTGGCGGAATATTTCCACCAATAACATCCGTTACGGACTTCACTTTATGTTCTCCAACAACGACTCTTACATTTCAAACGTCTTTAAAGGTAACGGTGCCGGTGTTGCCGTGATGTTTACACACAAAGTAAAAATGTTTAACAACACCTTCAGCGAAAACTGGGGAGACGCCGCGTATGGCCTGATGTTAAAAGAAATTTCGGACAGTTATATTTTGGGAAATCACTTCGCAAGGAATACCACGGGCATTTATATGGAAGGAACCAGCAGGATCTCCGTAGAAAAAAACAGCTTTGAACAGAATGGCTGGGGCATGAAAATACAGGCCAGTTGTATGGACAATACCATTACTTTAAACAATTTTACCGGAAATACCTTTGACATCAGTACCAATGGCAGTCTGGTGCTGAACACCTTTAACAGCAATTACTGGGACAAATACCAGGGATATGATCTGAACAAAGATAAGGTGGGAGATGTGCCTTACCATCCTTTAAGTATTTTTTCAGTATTGGTGGAAAAAAATCCACCTGCCATGCTCTTATTTCGTAGTTTTATGGTTGACCTTTTAGATAAATCTGAAAAATTGATGCCGAGTTTAACACCCGATAATTTTGTTGATCAAAGTCCATTGATGCATTCCCTGAAATTATGATAGAAATTAGTGGTGTAAATAAACATTTCGGGAAACTGGAAGTTCTCAAAAACATTGATCTGAATTTTAACAGCGGAGAATGTGTGGCCCTGATCGGTCCGAACGGTTGTGGAAAAACTACCCTGATAAAAAGTATCCTGGGCATGGTGATTCCCTCAAGCGGCAGCATTAAAGTGAAAGGC
>CAZMHW010000734.1:0-2003 GCA_964566105.1 uncultured Akkermansia sp. | reverse complement strand
AGTTTTATCACCAACATTGTGGAGTACGTCATCTGGATTCTTGCTTTTTCTACAGTATTTAAACAATTTGATATAACCAAACCAGCGAAATGATACTTCTTACCCACGGATATTTTTTAGAAGACGATCCCAAAGAAAAGGAGATCATGAAACCATACGTACCACTGGGATTGCTTTACCTGTCGGCATATCTTGAAGACAAAACAATTCCACACAAAGTGTACGACTCCACCTTCTCCTCCTTCGCAAAATTTCAAACCTACCTTTTGGAAGAACAACCAAAACTGATCGGGTTTTACACGAATCTTATGACCAAGATTTCTGTGCTAAAAATTATTGATTTCATTAAGAACGAAGCCAGGTTAAAAGACTGTAAAATTATTTTGGGAGGCCCTGAGATTCGTTACAATGCCCGGAATTATTTGCTCAATGGCGCTGATCTGTTGGTTGTGGGCGAAGGGGAAGAAACTTTTTTTGAAGTGTGTGATTCCTTTATCAAAACACACGAATTGCCAAAGACAGTTAATGGTACGGCTTTCCTGCAAAACAACGAGTTGGTGTTTACTCCCGAACGCGCACTTGTAAAAGATATTAACGTATTGCCAATGCCGGCAAGGAAGAACATAGATCTTTCATTGTATGGTAAGGCCTGGAAAGAGCGGCACGGTTACAGTATGTTTTCCCTGAGTACCATGAGGGGTTGCCCTTATACTTGCAAATGGTGCAGCAGGGCTGTTTATGGGGGCACTTACCGCCGGCGCAGTGCTAAATTGGTAGTGGATGAAATGGAATATTTACGGGAAAATTACAAACCGGATCGGCTCTGGTTTGTAGACGATGTTTTTACGATTAATCATAAATGGCTAAGAGAATTCCGCGATGAAGTGCTTTCCAGAAAAGTAATAATTCCTTACGAAATTATTACGCGGGCCGACCGGATGAGCGAAGAGGTTATAGAGATCTTGCGGCAAACAGGTTGTTTTAGGGTATGGATAGGTGCTGAGAGCGGCTCCCAGAAAATTATTGATGCCATGGATCGTAGGGTAGATGTGGGCATGGTGCGTGAAATGATCATTAAAACAAAAAGTGCGGGAATTGAAGCCGGAACTTTTATCATGCTGGGCTATCCGGGAGAAAACAAGGCCGATATCCGTGAAACGATCCACCATCTGAAGGTGGCTGCTCCGAGTTTTTATACCATTACCGTTGCCTATCCCATTACCGGCACTCCTTTGTACGAAGAGGTAAATTCTGAATTAATATCGGAAGGCGCCTGGTCAAAACGTACAGATCGCGACTATGATTTTAAACGGAAATATTCAAAACAATTTTACCAGCACGCTGTTACTTGGGTGTATAACGAAGTGAATTACGCTAAAACAGAAAATTTTATTGCCAAAACAAAATTTAAAGCCAGGTCGTTTTTAGCGCAGGCCAGAATGATGTTAAGTTAAATAATTAGGGATTATGTTTGAGGATGTAAATTTGGAACAGCAGTTAAACCTCTTTCGGAGTGCGGCAGCGAAAGAGGAGAAATTGCTCAGCGAAGCAAACCGGATTTTGCAGGAAGATCTTTTTGTAGAAGAGAAGATTCTCGACAATCTGAGGGAATACAATAAAGCTTTTGAAAAGCTGGATGAGGAGGATGTGGACAAAGGTCTTGTGTTTTCGATTTCAGAGATCAAAAAGGTAGCGGTCACCTTTCGTTTAAAATTTCTTGAGAGCAAATTGTACAAACCTGAAATTCCTTACGAAGCCATTTTGAAGATAAAGGACCTGAATCAAAAGTTTCATAAGGAACTGAAGTTTTTTAAAGTGCTGAGTACTCCCGGGGGTTTTACAAACAAAGAAATAAAAGAAGCATCCTTACTTTTTGTGCAAACTAATTACGATAATTATTACCTGGTGCACCGTTGGGGAAGTAAATTAAAATGGAACAGGAAACTTAAATTCTGGCCTTTACGGAAGTTCGAAAACCTGATCCTGACAGTGTTTGTTACAAC
>CAZMHW010000733.1:0-2004 GCA_964566105.1 uncultured Akkermansia sp. | reverse complement strand
AAAAGAATATCGTGAAGGCATATTACCACAAGAAAGAATAGATGATTTAGTGAAAATTGGTTTCAATTTTAATTTGAAAGAACGTGCTTTCAATAAAGATAGCTTCAAGAAGAGGAGTGAAAGCATTTGGAAAAGTAGATTGAAGGAGCTATCTGCATATTACTCAATAAATAAGACCTTTTTTATTGCAACAGATGATTCAAAAAACAACAGTTTACTTCAATGGTTGAGAGGTGTAAGAAAAAAGTTTCAAGATGGTAAACTAGAGCAAAGTAAATATGATGAACTAAAGCGAATTGGTTTATACCTTTCTATTAAGCTATCAAAGAATAAAAAAGGACAGATAGACCCTAGATGGATGGCAATGTTTAATTTGTTTAAGAAACACTATGAAAGCACTCAATCATTCCATATTGATTCAACAGATAAATCAAAAACTAAACTTCTAAATTGGATTAGAACGCAAAGAGTTTTATTCAACAAGGAGGAGTTGGATAAAGACAAATTAAACCTTCTTTTAAGCATTGGTTATTCGTTTACAGAAAAACTATATGTGGCTAAAAGAAAAAAAGCAATCAAGAAAGGTTTTGAGGATAAGTGGCAATCGAATTTTGAACAATTCAAAGCGTATTATGAAGAGAGTAAAACTTTTCTAATTCCGCAAAATGATAAAGAAAGAAAACCATTAGGTTCTTGGATTCAAACTCAAAGGTCACTTTACCGAAAAGGAGAACTTCCTAGCCATAGAATTAAACTATTAGAATCAATAGGATATGACTTTACATTAAATTTCACAGGAAAAAATAGTACAAAGCGAACAAGAACTGTAAAAGTAAAACCAACTTCCGATAATTGGGATGCTAAATATCTTCTTGTTTTAGAGTTCAAAATGAAGAATGGTCACACCAATATAACCAGACAGGACAGCTTTACCCTTGCAAATTGGCTATCAAAGCAACGGTCTGATAAAAAATCAAATCAGTTGGAGGATGAAAAAATCAAGAAATTGGATTTTTTAGGAATTGAGTGGGAATCGAATTCTAACAAAAAAAGTAGCATTGACTGGAACGATAAATATCAGGAATTGAAAGAGATATTTTCCGTTTCGGGGACTGCATTTGTATCCACGAAAGACAACAAACCACTTGCAAGTTGGATTATTCAACAAAGAGCAAGAAGACAGAAGGGTAAATTAAGTGCTGACCAAATAGAATTGCTAAATCAGATAAATTTTGATTGGGAACCTGAAACTAAAGGTGGTTTACCTGATGACGAACAATGGTTTTCAAATTTTCAGCAGCTAGAACAGTATAAAGCAAAATTTGGACACTGTAATGTTTCGCAGGTAGATAAGGTATATAAAAAGCTTGGCAGATGGTTGAATGACCAAAGAGTAAATTATTCAAGAGGCAAAATACTTGAACACAGGAAAGACCTTCTTGAAGAGTTAGGTGTAATATGGAATGTTAAAGAACACGAATGGAACTCGAAACTTCAAATGCTAGAAGACTTCTATCAAAAATACGGTCACTTTGACGTTAAGCAAAACGACAAAGAGTTTGGGGGACTTTATAATTGGCTGTTTAGAATAAAGAAAAATGGAACAAGCACAGAGAGAAAGAGAAAACTTGAAGAAATTGGTTTTGACACAAACGAAATATTAACAAATGAGAATAATTAACCCAACGCTTCACAGCCACACACATTACCAAGCCACACTAGCCAAAGCTCAAACCAAAGCTTGGCAAAGAGTGTGTCTGTCCAACCGCACGACCAAAACGACCGACAAACCAACGGACGAAAAAGAACACCGAAGCGATAACATCACCTATACGCAAGCAGGGGGTTCGTGCTTCGTAGGACAGAAAAGTGGTAAATTTGAAGTTCAGTTCCTCGTAGGAAGTTCAGTGGTAAAAAACCCTGCCTGCGTATAGCTGAAAAACGTTAGCGGCAAGCATAAACCAACACCGTACAAAGAATGAACCCTCTCATAAAACAACTTAA
>CAZMHW010000732.1:0-2011 GCA_964566105.1 uncultured Akkermansia sp. | reverse complement strand
CCTGAACGTATTAACCCAGGAGATAAAGAACATACCATTACAAAGATCTTAAAAATTGTTTCCGGTTGTGACAAAGAAAGTCTGGAGAATATTGCCAAAACCTATGAAATTATTGTTGAGCCGGGAACCCACCGCGCCTCCAGTATTAAAGTAGCGGAAGCAGCAAAAATTATCGAAAACACGCAGCGCGATGTGAACATCGCGCTCATGAATGAACTGTCGATCATTTTCAATAAAATGAACATCAATACTTACGACGTACTGGCTGCCGCGGGTACTAAATGGAACTTCCTGAGATTTTCTCCTGGTCTCGTTGGCGGACATTGTATTGGTGTAGACCCTTATTATTTAACACATAAAGCTGAATCTCTGGGATACCACGCCCGGGTGATCAATAGCGGTCGTTATGTGAATGACAGCATGGGCTTTTATGTGGCTAAAACCTGCGTAAAGAAAATTATCGCTGCCGGTAAAAACATTTCCAAATCCAAAGTATTGGTGATGGGTGCTACATTTAAAGAAGACGTAAGCGACATTCGTAACAGTAAGGTGGCAGACATCGTTAAAGAATTAAAATCCTTTGGTGTGAAAGTGGAGATTGTTGATCCTCACGCAGACAGCGATGAACTGAAACACGAGTATGGCTTTGGACTAAACAAACTCGCAAAAGGATACGATGGGGTTATTGTAGCGGTAAATCATAAAGAATACAAAACGCTCGATGAAAAATTTTTCTCAGGCATTCTTTCTAAAAAAGGAATTTTGGTGGATGTAAAAGGAATATACAAAGACAAGATCAAAAATCTACTCTACTGGAGTTTGTAAAAACTCACGCTCAAATAAAAAAAGTGCTTAATTTTTAAGCACTTTTTTTATGATCGTTCCTTTTGCCGTTTCAACTCTGACAAAATAAAGTCCGGAAGGTAAATTAACCACACTTATCTCCCTCTCCCGCTCATTCACCTCTTCCTGCCTTACTAAATCCCCTAAAGTGGTGTATACTCCAATTCTGTGCATTGGTATGTCACAACTGACTGTAAAACCAGTTTCGGCTGGATTTGGGAAAATCGTTATCATAGATGTCTCTAAAAAATTCTCGTCTAAGCTTGTGATAAAAAAAACGGTCGAATCACAAAAAGAATCGTTATTAATCCCGATATCGTTGGTAAGATTTGGAATAGTTGTAAAGAAACATAATTCCACCTTTGCAAAGTAAGCCTGTGGATTTTGCATTATAATGGAACTCCATTGTTCCTCAAAAGTACCCGTTTGAACGCTCAACGTACCACCTGGTAAAATAGTTGCTTGATAAAGTTTGTGAAAAAAACTATTGCACCCCAAACCACCTTTAAAATGATTCAAATAAAATTGTTTTACGGTATCTGTGCCAAAATTTTTAATCACCACATTAAAATTACCGGAAGGAACGTAATAGGCATAGGGCCCCGAATAATGAGGAGTAAGAGAGGTACTGATGGCTGTATAACTCAGCACACCGATATCAGAAGTAGAATTAAAATTTCCCGTTCTGCCAAATTGATATAGCCCGCTAAAAGTTACATTGGTAAATGTTTCACTTGAACCGGTGGTAATCACGTTTATTTTATTCTTATTTGTTATAGAGATCCCCGTTGGCCGCACCCGTTTGTAATTACTTTGAGTCTGATAGAGAGGCATTAAATTTACATCCAGGATCGCATAAAACGGTGTGATGGATGCAGAAACAATTCCCGTCACAAATACCGAATCATTTCTGACAACAAAATCATTTATGGAGTAATTGAGTGCATTTATCGAAACGGAAGATGCAGCCAGTAAAGTCAGAGCTGAATTATATTTTTCAATCGTATGCGCCTGGGTTCTCGCATACAAAAAACCTGTATTGCTCTGAATAAATCGGACAACAGGCGTCGCTGTCGTCTGCTGATTAATGACGGTAAGTCCCGTGGTTAACTCACTATTTTTGAGTTGTGCATTCATCATCCCGTTAATAAGTAAATGGCCGTTACTC
>CAZMHW010000731.1:0-2012 GCA_964566105.1 uncultured Akkermansia sp. | reverse complement strand
GTATTTTTGTTACCAAACAAACCGATGGTCCGCCGGGAGCGTTTAACGAAGTGCCTTTGCAGCAAGGGAAGGTAACAAGGTCTGATAACCAGATCGAACAGAAACAATGTTGTACACCTGATATAGGTTCGAAAGATGGATTCCCTTTCAGGGATTCCTATGGACGAGAATTTACAGGGCACTGGACAATTGACGATACTACGGAAGTACTTACCACAGACGTAAGCCGGATGTTGAATCTTGATAAAGACAGGAAAGCGTATTTTGTTTCCGTACACGTGCATCCTTTTTGTGAATCACTTGCGTTAAAAGACCAAACCAATTCTACGGTTGTTTACACCGCATCGGCTGTAAACTATTCAAATAAAACAGGATTGAAACACATTTCCAGTTTGTCTTCTTCTGAGGGGGTACTCTTACTCAAAGGACATAAATACACGCTTACGAGTGTGTATGCTAAAACAGTGAGAGAAAGACACACAGCTATGGCCACCATGTCTTTGTACCTGGCAGAGGATTAAAAAATCAAGCCGGTAACGACTTAATTGCCCGAGGGAACTTCAATAAAATCGGTGACTTCTATAATTTCTTTAAGCGCCATGTGTAATCTGTCGAGATCTTCCTGCGAATTAAAACCATTGATGGAATAACGCAGATAGGCCTCGTCGTTGTGCCGCATTACCGGAATTTCGATGTTGTAGGTTTGAAACAGGTATCGTTGCAAACGTTCAGGGCTGAGTGGTTTTATAGGAATGCTGAACATTTGTCCCAGAAACTCATCGTTTATGGGTGAGATGGGAGTAGAACCAAGCAGTTCGCAAAAACGGGGGGCATTCTTTTGAACCAATTCACGACAGTTCTTTGAAACAAGTTCCCAATCGTGTTCTTTTAAAAAACCGATGGCTTTTGGAACGGTCAGAAACGCTGAAAAATCACGCGTGCCTTGCATCTGGTGGTAATCCAAAAATTGTGAGTGAGAAGGAAACATGGCTTCATAACCCCAGCTTACCACAAGGGGATCAAATAAATGCTGCATTTCTTTTGTCGCGTAAAAAAACGAACAACCCTTGGGCGTAAGCATCCATTTATGACAAGCACCTGTATATACATCGGCTTTTAATTCAGACAGGTTAAGATCAATGTGGCCCGGAACATGTGCCCCATCCACTATTGTGAATAAACCTTTTTGTTTGGCAATCTCGCACACCTCTTTTACAGGTAACACGAGTGCAGTAGAGCTGGTAATATGACTGATAAAGATGGCCTTGGTTCTTGGGCTGAGTCCTTTAAAAAAATCCTCGATAAACTTTTCTTTCGAAATAACCGGGAGTGTTATTTTTTGACGCACGTAGGTGGCGCCATTTTTTTTGCAGTAATAATTCCATGCTCTGTCGGAGGCCCCGTATTCGAGATCTGTTGTTAGAATTTCATCACCCGGTTTTAAGTGTAAGCTTTTAGCCACAATGTTTACGGCGTAGGAAGGGTTGGTGACATACACCAAATCATCGGCGTCGCAGTGAATATAGTTGGCCAATGCTTCACGTGATTCTTTAAGATAACGCATGCCATTCACCGTAATGAATTGCACGGGATTGTATTCCAGTTCACGCTGCCACTTTTGGTAGTCTTCAAAAATGGGTTGAGGACAAGCTCCAAAAGAACCAAAACCGAGGTAAGTTACATCGGGATTAAGAAGAAATTTAGATTTTAAATTTTGGGCAGACATGTTGTAAAATAAGGCACTTGTGAAAGTAAAAATATAAAATTTAGTTATACAGCGTGAAGTAAAGGCGTTGGCAGGAAGAGAAGAAAGTTAAATCATTGTTAACCTAAATTACACCTACCCTGTGAAGCCCAATAAAATGGGATGTTTTGAGAGGGGAATCTACCGGAAGAGATAATTACCAGGCGAAAAAAACTAATGAACAGGTCGAAAATTTTTTTAATTCACACAATAAGTGAGCTCTTATAGGAATAAGTGAGATGAATTGTTTCTTCGGAAATGCAAGAAC
>CAZMHW010000730.1:539-2013 GCA_964566105.1 uncultured Akkermansia sp. | reverse complement strand
CCGCTATACTGACGTGTGCTGAATGATTTGGAATTGGGGGCAGGTGTCCTTACAGACAAATCGTCGATGTATTCTTTTTTTCGAAGGGTAAATTTGGAAGAAAATGTGCCATCCTCTTTTGTTACTCCCAATTGATAAGACGTCTCCTCGCCATCAGAAAAGCCGCTTGCCCCCTTACGGTAAGAGATGGAAAGGGTAGCTTGAGCTATGGGTGTGCCCGTAGTGTCAACCACAACACCGGCATAATGCCTTGTTTCACGTTTACCACAGGAAAACAGAAAGAGGGAAATGGGTATCAGAAAAGCGTAGCGTTTCATAAAATAAATTTATAAAAAATTCGTCAATAAGGCAAGTTTAGCCTGTCCTTAATTCTTCCCGGCGACACTTCCTCAAAACCAGCCGTCGATGCTGGTTTTAACAGAGTGCATATAGGTTATCAAAAATATGACGGTGATGGGACTAATAAACCTGAAGTTGTTTTCTACTCATTTTGTCAATCAACTTCAGGCCGATATTCGGAAGAAATTTACTGAACAATTTTAACAAGGGCACGTTAGCCCCATTTGCTAATTCCTTCTTTTCTTGATTTACAGTTAAAATAATTTTTTTAGCAAACGCATCAACGTTAACACCTTTTCCCGTATTGCCGATTTGTTTTGGCATTTCGGTTTCAACCTGCGGGGGAAGAATTTCAATAACTTTGAAGCTCCTGTTTTTTAATTGTTGCCTCAAAGCCTTTGTGAATACACTGAAACCCGCTTTGGATGACGAATACAACGCTAAAATAGGAATCGGGAAAAAAGCTATTTCTGAAGTAATATTTACAATAATATTTTCCACCGCCGCCGACTTATTTGCCTGCTGAACGAACTGTTGAATAAGTGCGATTCCGCCTGACAAATTCGTATTTATACGTTCAAAAATTTGGGCGGAAGAAAATTTTGTTTTCATAACATCAAATTGCTCAACAACACCTGCGTTATTGATAAGAACATCCACGATAATTTTATCGTGGGCTATTTGCTTAAACAAGTTGTCAATTTCATTTGGCACAGAAATATCTGTTACATAATAAGACACATTATTATTTGAGGAAGCAACCTTTTTTAACTTAGTTTCATTGCGACCGCAAATAATTATTTTGTTGTTGTTTGAGAGGTTATTGACAAGGGCTTCTCCTATTCCCGAACCACCACCTGAGATTAAAATCGTTCTTCCGTTCAACATATTTTTTTGTTTTGAGTTGTAAATGTAAACTCAATGCTATACTTTAGCAAGTAGTTACAAAAAAGTATATTAATAACCAAAAAGGTAGTTTTACTGTTTATCAATCTAATAAAATGAAATAGAAATGGAAAAATGTGTGAACGATATGGGTGACTTACAATTTATATTGCAAGTCTTGGGAGGAAAGTGGAAGCTTCATATTCTTACAACGCTTTATTATGGCAAAAAAAGATTTAAGGAATTGGAA
>CAZMHW010000730.1:0-529 GCA_964566105.1 uncultured Akkermansia sp. | reverse complement strand
GCTCAAAGACTTAGAAGCAACAGGAATTGTAAGCCGGCAAACATTCAACACCGTTCCGATAACAGTTGAATATAGTTTGACAAAAGAGGGACTTACACTGAAGCCAATACTAGAACAGATGAAAAATTGGGCAGTGAATTTTAAACAAAAACAAATGAGAAAAGCAGCCACTAATATCACTTTGCCAAAATGAGGCAGGAAGGAATTGAACATTGGCAAATCTATTGTACATTTGAGTTAAATTAAGCTTTGTGCCACTAAACCTCCTTTAGGCAATGCGCAAACTTTTGCGATGGGTGTAACAGAACAGAATAAAAGATAAAAAATGCAAGACAAACTATTTGATTTTATAGGGAAATACATTTCACTTACGGAAGACGAGAAAAACGCGCTACTCTCATTAAACATATTTCACTCGGTAAAAAAAGGGACGATTTTACTGAAAGAAGGTGAACGATCGAAAGACAGTTACTTTGTTTTAAAAGGCTGTATCCGGACCTATTATATTTTGGATAGTGAAGAAAAAACC
>CAZMHW010000729.1:0-2021 GCA_964566105.1 uncultured Akkermansia sp. | reverse complement strand
GGTTTTTATCCACGTCCACTTTAATAATGGTAGCGTCATCGCCCAATTGCGACTTGGCATCCTTTAAAATAGGTGCCATGGTTTTGCAGGGACCACACCATTCGGCAAAAAAATCAACCAGAACAGGTTTTCCCGAGCTTATGAGTTTATTGAAATTTTCCATGAGTAGGTTCTTTAGGTACTTCGCAATTTCCTGTAGCACACACTTCACAAGAATTAATAAGCGCGTGTCCGCTTAAAAACACGCCGGCGGCCAGCAGAATGTAGTCGGCAGTAACTCCTCCCGCAATAGCGAAAGTAATGCCGAGTCCCATGCGGGTAGCACGCCAGAGTGTCCAGTTTTTCAGATCGATCTTACGCATCTTATATTTTTTGGTTCAGGCTCATCCAGCCGCCACCGTTGTATACTTCGTTATGTCCCATTTGTTTGAGTACACTTTTAGCGGAAGCACTGCGCATGCCACTGGCGCAGCAGGTAATGATGGCAGTATCTTTCTTAATTCTTTTTCCTGCAGAACTTAGTTCATTCAGGGGAATGTTTACACTTCCTTTAATGTGACCCGACGCATATTCACCACGGGTACGTACGTCAATAATCTGAGCTCCGTTTTTAACGAGTGCTTTGTAATCGGCGGAAGGGCCTATGCCCAGGATTTTTTTTAAGGTGTTGATCATGATATGAGTTGAAAGTTAAATAGTTAAAAGTTTAAAAGTTAAATAGTTGAAAGTTTAAAAGTTAAATAATTGAAAGTTTAAGAGTTAAAAGTTTAATAATTTAAAGTTACGAATTAATGATTTATGTTTTATTTGCCTGGTTGTTGGTAACAAGTTCTTTGTTGAATTTAAAAAAGAAATTGAGCCAGATCAAACGCGACCAGCGTACGGTGATCGGGCTAAGTACTACAATGGAAGCTGTGATGGCAAGTGCAAAATTGAGGGTATCTACCGACAACACGGTTAAATAAAGCACATACCACACAATGAACCAACCCGATGTAAGCGCGTAAGATACATACATGGCCCCGTAAAAAAAACTGGGTTCACGCTCGTATTTTAAACCACAATGACTACAGGTCTTATGCATACTGAAAACCTTAGTCAGGGCATAAGGGTTTTTCTCGGTAAAAACATCCCCTTTATGGCATTGGGGACATTTATTAAAAAATGTTGAATATAAGGCCTCAAGAATTCGCATGTTCTTTCTTTTTAAAAATACCGGCAGCTAAAAATCCCATAAGCGCCCCGTAAGGAGTACTTATAAACGGATTGGAAGAGATCAAACAACTTCCATTGGCGCAACCAATAAAATAATAATACATAAAGCCCGCAACAGCTCCCAGAGAAATTCCGATGAGGGCACCGCGGTTCTTTGAAATAAAGTTTGAAATCATGAAGTAAAGTTCGGAAGAAAAAAGAGCTTGTTTGGTGACGAATGTTACACAAAGCACTTTTTAACGTTATTTTAAGACTTTCTCCGAATAAATGCGTTCCGGCAGGGGTTTAGCGCTTTCCCAGGGCCCCAAAAAGCAGTGACTCCAGAAACTTATAGAGTTTTTTATCGTCCTTTTCCTGTGCAAAATCAGTGAGAGCCGGCAGATTTTCCGTGAAAAACTTCTGGGAATGTGACATCTCCAGCAGGGCGCTGGCCAAAGAATGAGAGAACTTGTATTTGGGATTGTACTCCAAAATAACCGCGGAGAACCAGGCACAAAGATCTTTGTAAGGCTTAAAAAGTCTGTCCTTATTATCTTCTGTAACATGGCGCGTATGATAGGCCTTTGACCCTTCCCACTTAATGAGCAGATGCACATCCGTGTCCTTAATAAAATCAGAATTTTCGGTCGTTGTAGAAGGAGCGGCCAGTAAACCCAGTATTTTTTTGAGTTTTTGCTCCGGATCCGTGAGGTTATTCACGGCAAAAAGCATTTTTTGTTCGAGGTAAGACCAGTACCAGGCAAAAAGATACAAAAGCAATTTGTGTTTATTTTCAAAATACCGGTAAATGCTGGCCTCTGTTGTAT
>CAZMHW010000728.1:0-2022 GCA_964566105.1 uncultured Akkermansia sp. | reverse complement strand
CAGTATGGTTCCGGGCAGGCCATTAAAACTTTCGGGACCTGTTGAAGGAATAAGATCGTAACTGAACCAGGCATAAATGCGCACACTGTCGTTTGCCTGCCACATAGCTTTACGACATTGATACCCGGCAATTTTCCGGGTACTTTCGCTAATTTGCCATTTACGTTTTTGAAGGGTGTCGGTGAGGTGCAATTCTTCTCCCCACATGTTTTTAATGAGGTAACGACTATTTTTAGACGGGTATTGGTAAACAGTATTTTTAGAGGTCATCCAGCTGTAATTTTCACGAAGTTCGCTTTCCTGGGGACGAAAGTAGGAGCAGGTATCACTGATAAAAAGTTCAAAATACTCAATTTTTATTTTTTCTTCTTCTTTGATCCAGCGAAGGGCCCAATCTTTATTTTTGAATTTTTTATACAAGTTGATCTTTCTCTCAAAAGTTATTTTAGCCGAAGAGATCTGTGCTACAGAGTTCAACGTGCAACAAAAGAGGAACACAAGAAGAAACAGTTTTTTAATAATCATTGTCGTCTATTTTGGTTTTTTGATTATTGAATTTGTAAAGAAGTTTGAGCAGGAAGTAACGTTTAATGATCTGGGTTTTGGTATCTACGATCTGGTTACTGCTGATGTAACGCTGGTTGCTGATGTTCTTATTTAAAATATCATTCGCATTAATCGAGAGTATTAAATTTTCTGTTTTTAAAAAGGACTTGGCAATGGCGGCATTCCAGATAAAGTAGGTTAAATTATAACCGGGGGTGCGGTTACCATTGTTATTGTAGCGTCCATCGGTAGTGATCATAAATTTTTTTGGCAATTTCACTGTTACACTCCCTTCAATACCATAACTAAAGTAAGGTTGATTGGATTGTATGCTTAAATTGGATTTCGGAATGTTGTAACTGTAATCTCCTCCAATACTTACATTAAATTTTTCAGCATTTTTCTCAAGATTTATGCCCGGATTGAAACTGGTGCTTTGTGAAATGTTTTTGACGTTGTTTACGTAGGAAACGTTGTTTGAAAAACTTCCGTTAAAATTATAATAGACTTTAAAGAATTTTTTGAGAACCGGGAATCCTCCGCCGAACCAAACGTTGGCATTGTAATTCCCATTGATATTGACAGGCTGACTGATAGCACGGCCAATGGAGTCATAAACTGTAGTGTAGGATATCTGATTACTGGTGTTACCGTAATTACCGCCTGACCAAAAATTAATATCGCTGATACCTTTATAAAAATAGTAATTGAGCGAAACGTTATTGCTGAATGTAGGTTTTAGGTTGGGATTGCCAATTGAGATACGGTTTGGATCACTGTTATCCTTGACGGGTTGCATCTGCTGTAGGTCGGGTTGCTGAGAATTGGAATTGTAATTGATTGAAAAATTTGATCCCTGACTGATCCTGTAATTGAATGAGGCCAGGGGCAGAATATTGTTGACGTTCAATTCCAGTTTTTTGCCGGTACTCAGGTTCGTATTTTCCTGCTGAATGTTGCGGAAATAACTACCAATAACAATTCTATACTTTTTTACATCGTAAATGAATTTAGTGCCTGCTCTGTTAATGATTCTTTTATTATTGAAATTATTGGAAAGGGTCGAATCCAGAAGGTCATAACCGCTACCCCTGTAGTTAAAAGTTTGTCGGTTGTTAGAGTTTTGATTATTTGTATAATTAAAGCTGAGTTCTGTTTTGAATTTTTTAGTAAAAGGTTCAACATAAACTACCGAAGCATTCTGCTCCATTTTGTAATTATCCTGGCTGCGCAATTGCACGAGACTGCTGTCACGTCCCTGATCGGTATAATAAATGAAGTCAGTATTCAGGTTGGTTGTGCCATTAGACGCGCTATAAACAGGTTGATAGGTGATAGAGATGTTACGGTCCTTTTTTAAAAAATTACGGCTTAACTTAAAAAGCGCGCTGGCATCTATGTTTTCTGTTTTACTTTTAGTGACAATTTTGGTGCTACGGGTGGTACTGTTTTCTTCTGAAATAAAATAGTCGGTTT
>CAZMHW010000727.1:0-2026 GCA_964566105.1 uncultured Akkermansia sp. | reverse complement strand
TACAGAACTGTTATATTTGTACTGTGCTGAATAAATTAAGAACTGTAGTCGGAGATCATCTTATGATAAGCGTTGGGCTTATTGTCACCTTCATTCTTTATTTTAAATTTCTTTTTTTCGGACATATCAGCTGGGATGACCCCGAAATGGTATTTAAGAACGATCTGGTTAAACACTTCGATCTGAAAGGTTTATTTAGCGGGCACTTTGTTGGGAATTACATTCCTGTTACCATGACCGTACACGCCATTACCTGGTTTTTGTTTGAGAACAGCGATGCCGGTCATCATCTGATAAACCTGCTCTTTCATTGCCTCAATGGCATACTCGTGTATCAGCTAGGAAGGCGTTTGTTTAAGAGCCAGCCGGTTGCGTCCATAGGGGCCCTTATTTTTTTATTACATCCCCTTCAAATAGAATCTGTGGGATGGATCAGCGAATTAAAAAACATACTTTCAGGAACATTTTATCTGGCAGGCCTTCTGGCTTATTTAAATTATAAGGAAAACCCCGGGGTGAAAAATTACGTGCCCGTTTTTATGTTTTTTATTCTGGGTTGTTTGAGTAAATCGTCTGTGGTCGTATTTCCACTCAGTGCCATTTGCCTGGATATGCTGATCGACAAAAAACTCATACTTAAAACTATACTGAATAAACTCCCCCTGTTTCTTTGTTCGCTGATATTTGGATACGTTAATATTAAAACACAAACGGCAGATCTTTTCATTAATCACGCGCATGAATTTCCGTATTATCAACGTTTTGGTTTGGCAGGCTTTGCTCTTCTGAAATATCTTATTCTATTTTTATTTCCCGTTAACCTCAGCGTGATTTATCCTTACCCGGAAATAAAAACGGCGGTATTTGTTACCGGTTACTTTATGCTATTGATTATAATTGGATCTCTCTTCTGGTTGTTTCGCAGAAAAAATTATACACTGCCTACCCTGCTACTCTTTGTGCTGGCAAATCTTATTCTTGTGTTGCAATTACTCCCTTTTGGAGAGGTATTGTATGCCGACCGCTATGCGTACATTCCATTGATTGGCCTGGGTTGGATGACCGGCTTTCTTTTTCTGAAAACAAAGATCAATCAAACTCTGATCTCATCTGTATTGATTGCACTCCTTGGTATTTGCAGTTTTAGCAGAGTAGTTATTTGGAAAAGTGCACTAAATCTTTACGAAGACATTATAAAAAAATACCCCACACAATTTATCGCGTTGAGTAGCGCGGGTGTTGAGTGTATGTTTTTAAATGAAGACGCAAAAGCACTGGACTATTTAAACAAGGCCGTTTCTGCAGCTCCGAGAAATTATAAAGGTTTTTACAACCGGGGACTCCTGTTCTTAAAAAACAAAAAACCGGAACTGGCTATTAAAAGCTTTAACGAAACTATCGGTCTGTATGACTACGCCAAAGCTTATACTGGAAGAGCTTCCGCATATTATATGCTGGGTGATATTCCCAAAGCGATTAACGACGCCAACACAGCACTTCAAAAAGATGCCGGTAGTTCAAAAGCACACTTTGTTCTTGGCAACTGTTATAACGATCTGAACAAGTTGGATGAAGCCTCACGAGAGTACAACAAATGCATAGAGCTAAATGGAAACGAAGCTGATTTTTATTTTAAAAGAGCTATTGTCTCAGGCAAGAAGCAGGATTTTAAATCTTGTTTAAATGACCTGACAGTTTGCCTTCAATTAAATCCTTTGTATTACGAGGCCTATTACTGGAGAGGCGTTGCAAAAGTTAATCTGAATCAAAACCCGTGTGAAGACCTAAAGATAGCGGCACGCAATAATTTTGAACCTGCAGTAAAGGCTTATTATAAATATTGTAAATAAGACGCATCGGTTCGTGTTTTTTTACGAACTTTAAACTTGAAAATCATGAAAGTAACATTTGTACAAACACATTTGTATTGGGAGGATCGCCACAAAAACCTGACTCATTTTGATGCACTTCTAAATTCGTTAAAAGAGGAGACGCATTTGATTGTATTGCCTGAAATGTTCACTAC
>CAZMHW010000726.1:0-2029 GCA_964566105.1 uncultured Akkermansia sp. | reverse complement strand
GCTTATCCTTTTAAGTGCAAAAAAAGTGTAAACACTGGAAATTAAATCCGGTAAATTTAGAGGTCGCCTTTCGTTTTATGTTACTGAAACGAAGGACAAGAATGTGAACAACCAAAAAAAGACTCTGTTTTGCAGGAGTACTGCTCACATTTCAGATTCGATGATTTAAACTTGCAGAGAACAAAAAAAGAGGAAAAATAGAATAAGAGCGGCCTCTTTCGCCTACTTAGCAATAGATCAGTTCTTAACCAGCTTTTGAGAACCGAGAAGCTTTTCCCCTTCAAACAATTGGATCAGGTAAATACCTTTAACCTGCGACTCTATGTTAACCCAGTTGTCATTTTTTCCTATTTTCTTTCTCATGACAGGTTGTCCAAGAGCGTTGGTGATAACAATTACGGCACTTTCAGAATAGTTTTTAAGCTCAATACTAATTCTATCCTGTGCTGGATTTGGGTAGATCTTTAATGCGGTTTGGCCCGAATGATCCTCTACTCCCATGTAGTTCTGTGTAAAATAATCGCAGGATTTGTCTGAAGAATACATGTAAGTTCCAAATGTATTATCTTTATAACACAGGGGTTCCAGGAACCAATCGCCATCACAGGAAGAGGGAGAACGTCGGCTAAAATCAAATAAAAAAGTATTGGCACCCAGACGTTCCGTAATGGTTGAAGCTGCTCCCCAGTGCGGCGCAGTTACGGACAATTGTTTTAAGGCTAAACCATTTATTGTTACTGTACTAACGGACTGAACCTGGAAATTAAATGCGATGCTAAATCCTGCAATCGAAAAAGTCGTTTGCCACCCGTTACCGCTTTGTGCGGCAAAATTGTAAAGAATCTGCCAACCAGGAGTGTGGATATTGTTGAAAAAGATCGTATCGCCTTTTTGTTTGAGAAATGTTCTGCTTAGCCGTCCAAAATTGTCACAACTCATATAATCCCTGTTGTGCGACAGTATTTTTATAGTATCCACACCGCTGATAGAATCTCCTATATATTGAATTTTCTCGTTGTAAGTATTTCCAGGCATAAAAATACTTCCAAAAAATAAAGAATGCCATTCCGCACCCGGAGGACAAAAGACTACCTGCGCTTTTACACGGGTAATGGTCAGTAGTAAGATTATGTAAAGGAAAGTTGTTCTCATTTCTTGGGCTTCAACGAAATTTAAAGGTAGTGAATAAGAAGTAATGTTGCAGAATGCAATTACAGAATTTATTACTGTCAGTAGAATTCTCAGAAATATTCCCATACTGTTAAAACATCACCCGTAGTTTTTTGACTTATAATCTCCTGAAATCAATCAAAATTTTACACAAATCGGGGTTTCCTATGGGAAATTGATGTTCAAATACGCTTTAAGGGTTGCCATTTATAAAACAATAAGGCCTAAATACTTCCTTAAGGTTTTATTTGGCCTAAGTTATCATACTTTTACTGCTAGCTTTAACACCTGGTGTAAACTTAAAAGACTTAAGTCCTACCAGAATATGAAAAAGAATATGAAACTAAATTTACATTCCCTATCCCTGGCATTGTTACTGTGCTTTGGGATCACTAAAGCGCAAGTCCCTAATTATGTACCTACAAACGGCCTGCTGGGATGGTGGCCACTTGATAATAGTCCAGTCGATACTTACACCAATAATCTTGGCGGATCTATTACAGGCACTCCACTCACTGTTTCCGGACATTTAGGCACAGCAAACACAGCCTACCAGTTTAATGGAGCGGATTACATTCAAGAAGCAGACAATTCCGTTCTTTCCAACTTCAATGACATGTCTATTTCACTGTGGGTAAAAGCAAATTCCTCTTCCGGCGTTTCGGCACTGGTTACTAAATGGTACCAGTGGGTTAATTGCAATGGACTAAGTGACACCTATGGTGTTTATATGACAGGTGCTACGGTTAATTATGCCAATGTTAACGAAGTTTTTAATGGTTTCCCGACACCGCCCAGCTTAAGTACTTCCGACTTAAATACGTGGACACATATTGTATGTACCAGCGATGCCTTGGCT
>CAZMHW010000725.1:0-2029 GCA_964566105.1 uncultured Akkermansia sp. | reverse complement strand
CTCCAGGACCGCATCTCCCAGGCTACAGAATTCAGATCTACAGGCACAAAAAAGCCCAGCCAGGTAAATACAGCCGCCATCATGGCATTTGCTGTGGGCGACATTGGCGACGGCTCTAATCCCCAGGTAACAGGATTCCACACGGCCATGTTATGGTAAAACACCCAGGCAAAGAAAAAATTTCCGATCAGGTTAAAAACCATTCCTTTTATTAAGGCCGAAGCAGGTGATTTTTGATCGGTATTAAAACCTAACTCCCTGGCCCAGATCTTTCCGAACAAAGGAGTGTACCAGATAAATCCAAGAACAAAGTGCGCAATCACGGCAATAAGTATTGCCACAAAATTGATGTGAATGTTTGGTTGCATAATTGGTGGTTTAAATTGTTTATACACTACTAAAATAGCAATAAAAATAAAATGGCTCTCAATCAAAAGGGGTGATATTTAAGTATCCAACCTCTGTAACTACCATTTATACGCGTTTAAGGCCATTCCTTAGGTCAATTAAAATGTGAACATCTAATTGCTTAATTTTGATCGGTGAGTTTCCTGAAAGAAAATATTTCTATTGCAATTGAATCCATTAAGGCTAATCGCTTAAGAGCCGTAATTACCATGTTAATCATTAGTATTGGTATCATGGCCCTGGTAGGCATTTTATCGGCCATTGATGCGATCAAAAATGGCATCAACGATAATTTCACCAGCATGGGTGCTAACACCTTTACCATTCGTAACGCCGATGTAAATATCCGTGTAGGTCGAAGGGGACACAAGGCAAAAGCCTATGAACCTATTTCTTACAAGGAAGCCTTACGTTTTAAAAATGAGTTTTCTTATCCTGCTCTGACTTCCGTTTCAACTTTGGCAAGTTTTTCTGCCAGACTTAAATACGGAAGCACTAAAACCAATCCCAACATACAAGTGTTTGGAGGCGATGACAATTACATTCTTACCGCCGGTTACGAGCTGGAAAAGGGGAGAAATTTTACACCCTCTGAGATCATTGGCAGCACTCACCTGACGCTTATTGGCAAAGATGTGGAGAAGGCTTTGTTTGGCTCTAAAGGAAATGCCATAGACAAATTTATTAAAATTGGCGCAGGTCGTTACAAAGTAATTGGTGTTCTTAAACCCAAAGGCAATAGCGCGGGCTTTGGAGGTGATAAGATCTGCATCATTCCGCTCAATACTGCCAGACAATACTTTGGTAAACCGGGCATGAGTTTTACAATTAATGTGCTCACTAAAAACACACTGTTATTAGATATTTTATTAAACGAAGCGGAAGGCTTATTCCGTAAAATCAGGAAAATACCCACCACCAGTAAAAGCGATTTTGATATTGTAAAATCTGACAGCCTGGCCAACCTGCTTATTGGGAACCTGCAAAAAGTCACCATGGGTGCCACCATTATAGGATTAATAACCCTTCTGGGTGCGGCAATCGGACTCATGAACATCATGCTCGTGAGTGTTACCGAAAGAACCCGTGAAATTGGAATCCGGAAGGCTATGGGAGCTACTCAGGCAGTCATCAAAAATCAGTTTCTGATTGAAAGTGTTGTCATTTGCGTGATGGGTGGTTTGCTCGGAATCATTTTTGGAATCATCATAGGTAACCTCATCAGTCTGGCTTTAGAAACTGGCTTTTTTATTCCCTGGTTCTGGATCATTACCGGGGTTATTATTTGTATCGTGGTTGGTTTATTAAGCGGTTATCTTCCGGCAAAGAGGGCTTCCAAATTAGACCCTATCGATAGTTTAAGGTTCGAATAATTTGATTTCAGAAAGGGTAAATACCCGCAGCCTACACGTTACTGCATTTGTCCTATGTATACTGTCTATTTTCCATAACTCACCGCAATGATCTGGATCTTTCTTTCAAATGCGGCGGCAGGACTGTATACAGAGTTACGCTTATCTTTGTAATCATCACTCGCCCGTGTGGCTTTTAATTCGCCCACATCCACATCTTCAAACAAAATTTTGCCGATCTCATAAACGAAGTAACTGCGAAAGGCTAA
>CAZMHW010000724.1:0-2031 GCA_964566105.1 uncultured Akkermansia sp. | reverse complement strand
CCAATAAAGGCAGTTTGTATAACAAGTATGTTTTTTTGAGGACTCAACAACTGGATTCGATTGAAATTTCTAATTCAAAATTTCTAATTCAACATTTATCATTTAAAATTCCCTAACCATGTACGGTTTCACTTTTTCCGTAACTTTTAACCACTTCGGCTTCGTAATCGAGCCACTGCTGCCAGCGGGCATTCACATCTTCCACGCCCTGACCGTATTTGCGGGCAAAGGCTAAAAAGGTAGTATAGTGATTGGCTTCACTGATCATTAATTCGTGGTAAAACTGACGCAGGTCCTCGTCGTGAATGTGTTGTGAAAGAATTTTGAAACGCTCGCAACTGCGGGCTTCTATCATCGCTGAAAAAAGCAGACGGTCAATGAGGACAATTTCTTTTTTATGGCCCTTACGCATAAACTTATACAATTCGTTTACGTATTCGTCCTTGCGCTCAAAGCCCAGTTTGTAACCCCGCTCTTTTATTTTAGTGTGAACCTGTTCAAAATGACCCAGCTCTTCTTTCGAAAGCGCCAGCAATTCATCTACCAGGTCGCTGTGGTAAGGATACCCTATCACGATGGAAATGGCATTGGTAGCGGCTTTTTGTTCGCACCAGGCATGATCGGTGAGGATCTCTTCAATGTTTTTCTCTACAATGTTTACCCAGTGGGGATCGGTTTCTAGTTTTAAACCCAGCATGTTTATTAAATTAGTGGTACTGCAAAGTAACGATTAATTTTTTTATCTAATATTACAGCATGAGCCCAACAGGGAAATTATATTTGCTTCCGGTTCCTATTACCGAAGAAGGCGGACACCGGCATATTCCCGCGTATAACTCTGAAATCATTCAAAAACTAAGTCTGTTTATTGCCGAGGATGCTAAAACGGCCCGGCGTTTTTTAAAAGGTTTTGCTTACCCCAATTTACAGGATGCGGAGATCCTTCTGCTCAACGAACATACCAAAAACAACGACATAGCCTCTTTAATAACACCCTTGTTGCAAGGCAGGGATCTGGGATTAATGAGTGATGCGGGTTGTCCCGGTATTGCAGATCCGGGCGCGGAGGTGGTACTATTGGCTCATAAAAAAGGCATAGAAGTCATTCCCCTGGTGGGTCCCAGCTCTATTGTGTTAAGTATTATGGCCAGTGGTTTCAACGGACAAAATTTTGCCTTTGTAGGTTATTTGCCCATTGACAAAGCCCCAAAAATAAAACGCATCAAAGAACTGGAGACGCTTGCCCTCAAACAAAACCAGGCGCAGTTTTTTATAGAAACCCCTTACCGTAACGAACAGATTTTTGAAACCCTGCTGGAAACCCTGGCACCTCAAAGCCTTTTGTTTGTGGGAAAAGACATTACCTCTCCCACACAATACCTTATTTCCAAAACCGTAGCCGAATGGAAAAAATCTCCAAAACCGGCTTTGCATAAAGTACCGGTGGTATTTGGTATTTACAGGTAGTCTGATTGTTTGCGCAGAAGAACTTCGTGCTCTTTGAGTAATACTTTGTGTCCTTTTCTCCTACGCTATGTTCCTACGCTAAAGCTTCGGCGTAAGCGTAAGCTTCGGCGCAAGCGTAGTGGTTAAAACAAATCGGAAGTTAAACATTTCACCACATAGGGACATAGAAGGGATAGAACCACCGATACGCCTAAAAGGCCACATAAGAAATTCTTCGCAAGCGAAGAATAAAATCCGTATAATCTGTGACATCTGCGGCAGAAAAACCTCCGTGCCCTCCGTCCCTCTGTAGCCTCTGTGTTGAAAAAGCACTCCGTGCTCTCTGATCCTCTCTTACCTCTGTGTTGAAAACGTAGCGGATCTCATAGAGATTCCTTCAGCCATTCTATCACCACCATGCCTCGGAATGACGAATCCAATGCAGCGCGTCATTCTGAGCCTTTGCCTTGTGCTTATGCGGAGGGAAGGCGAAAGAATCTCTGTTCTGGAGATCTTACCAGAGTAGAATCTCGTTATCACTCAGAATAGTACTTTCTCTCTGCGTCTCAGTGCCTCTCGTGCCCC
>CAZMHW010000723.1:0-2040 GCA_964566105.1 uncultured Akkermansia sp. | reverse complement strand
ACTTGGTGTTTTTGCACTTAATTTCATCATTCCAAACATAAAAAATACAATTGCTAAACCTGTAATTATTTTGTTTGGGTGTACTCTATTCTGTTCGTAAAAAGCAATAAAAATTGCAACTGCCATCAATGGAAATACTATTTTTTTCATAGGGTAATTAATCTCCTGTAAAAAACAAAGACTTAGTTTCTTAACCAATCCGTATTTGCGTAGATCATTAAACCAAGCACAATAAATAATCCCACATTGTTGGCATAATAAATAACCTGGTCAGAAACTTTTTTACCAGTAATCATTTCCCATAAAATAAACATGATATATCCACCGTCCAGCATTGGAATAGGGAGGAAATTCATAAAGGCCAGAGCCAATGACAAGAACCCGGTGAACATCCAGAATTGTTGCCAGTCCCAGGTAGAGTTCATTTGCTGAACCATGGTGTAAAATCCACCTACTTGTTGATGCGCGTCTTTTACGGTAAAGAGTACCACAAATTGTTTGGCTTGCATTAAAATCAGTTCCATACCATCGCTTACCCCTTGTGTAAATGCCTGGAAAACGTTGAAGGTTTGTTCTTCGGATTTGATCTCTTCTGTAGGTTTTTGAAAGAATCCCGGTGTACCTTGTTCACTGACCATGCAGGTAGTATTTACGGTATCTTTGCCACGCAACAGGGTGAAGTTTACTTTTTTATTTCTGTTGGCATCCATTTGCCCTCTGTACTCGTCGTAAAAAACTACTTTTTTTCCGTTAACAGCAAGTATTCTGTCGTTCTTTTTAATATTGGCGTTTGCTGCAAAGCTAGTAGGATCAATGGAATCAATTCTTGCAATGAAACGCGGAGACACGAAATTTGATTTTTTCAAACGTTTAAGGATCTTTCCGCGATCATCGTTATTCACAGGTATAGAGAATTTTTCACCCGTCGCATGAATACCTTCAATGGTGCTAACCCCATTCATGATAATTTCAATAGGAATACGATTGATCGATTTCACAGGTTTGCCGTCCAAAGAGGTAATAAAGTCCCCATTACGAAGCCCCATGTTGTAAGCAGCACTGTCTACCATTAAGCCATGGGGAATGTTAGTAATAGGTAGCGTTTCTTTACCCCAGGCCAAGAGAGCCATCCAAAAAATAAAGACACCCAGAATCAGATTTACAATAATTCCACCCATCATTACCAACAAACGTTGCCAGGCTGGCTTACTGCGTAACTCCCAGGGTTGTGGCGGACTGTCAATAATGGATTTATCCATTTGTTCATCTACCATACCTGCAATTTGCACATAACCACCAAACGGAAACCAACCCAGGCCATATTCGGTATCGCCAATTTTTTTCTTCCACAATGGAAAATTCATTACCGAGGCAAAAGGAAAAAGGAAATCGAAGAACAGGTAAAATTTATCTACACGGCATTTGAAGCGTTTTGCAAACCAAAAATGACCGAATTCGTGAAGAGTTACTAAAATGGTTAAACTAAGAAAAAGCTGGGCTATTTTTATGAACATAATAATTATTAATTTGTGTGTTTGCTGCAGTTTTTTTCTGCAAGCAGCGTAAAATTAGTGTTTTTTGAGTGATTTAGTAAGAATAAAGTGTCTTTTAGAGAATATTATGATTTATATCTGTTCCTGCGCTAAAATGCGGGCTTCACGGTCACTTTCAATGTATTGCGAATAATCAGGTTTGTTAATTTTCGATACTTTTTTCAGAGTATTCTCTATCACCTCGCTCATTTGCAGAAACCCAATTTTATCTTCCAGAAAAGCCTGCACGGCAATTTCATTAGCAGCGTTTAAAACACAGGGCATATTACCACCCATTTTTAAAGCTTCGAAGGCAAGTGACAGGTTCACAAAAGTGTTCATGTCCGGCTTTTCAAAAGTTAAGTGCGGATAGTTTAAAAAATCAAAACGTGGAAAATTATTTTTTACCCGCAGGGGATAACCCATTGCATAATGAATAGGTAGTTTCATGTCAGGAAGACCCATTTGGGCCTTTATGCTGCCGTCTTCAAACTGTACCAGACTATGC
>CAZMHW010000722.1:0-2047 GCA_964566105.1 uncultured Akkermansia sp. | reverse complement strand
AGTAACAGCCCCGGAGCGGATTATTCGCACCTTTGAGTTCGCTGGTCTCCCTGAAAAAGGTCACCTGGCTCTTGAAAAAACGCAATTTGAAAGTGTGAGTGCAGGCAAAACAAAAGTCACCGTTCATTTTATCTGCGAATCGGTTCAGTACCGCGACGGCCTTGTTAATTCAGGAATGGAAGCACACAGCGGCGCCTGTCACAACGTTCTGGAATCTCTTCTGGAAAAGAAATTTATGATTTAAAAAAAATACAATGAGAAAACTCAGCGCTTTTACATTCATTACCCTGAATGGGTTTTACAAGGATGCGGCCAACGACATCAGCTTTCATCAACACGGTCAGGAAGAAGGAGAATTCTCCGCCGAAAGTTTAAGATCCGGTAACACACTTTTATTCGGACGAACAACTTACGAGATGATGCACAGCTTCTGGCCCAGCCCCATGGCTTACCAGAGTTTTCCTGTAGTAGCCGAAGGCATGAACAACGCCGAGAAAATTGTATTCTCCAGAACCCTGCAAACAGCGGAGTGGAACAACACCCGTCTCCTCAAAAACAATATTGTAAAAGAGATCCGGAATTTAAAAGAAACTCAGGGAAAAGACATGACCATTCTTGGAAGCGGCTCTATTGTACGTCTTTTTTCAGACGCCCGTTTAATTGACGAGTACCAGATCCTGCTCGATCCCATTGCTCTTGGAAAAGGTAGCAGTCTGTTTAAAGGATTAAAAAACACTTTGTCCCTCCAACTTAAACAGACACGCACATTTAAAAGCGGCGCCATTCTGCTATGCTACCAGCCCAAATAAAACTACCAGTCTTCCCTACCATGTACCGTGTTGAAGTATTTAAAACGAATGTCACCTGTCCGGAAACTGCCACAGCCCTGGTCCGCAAACTTCTGTCCCTTTACCCGGAGGCCTGCATAAATTTTGACCTCGAGGACTGTGACAAGATTTTGAGGGTACAATCACCGGAAGTAAGTACAAGCAGAATTATCCGGTTTCTTTCGGAACAGGGATTTCAGTGCGAGGCCTTATAGACAAAGGATTCTCACTGTAAAAAACACATTCTGATTTCTCAAAACCGGGGGGTTCGGCGGAAGCAAACCCGGAGTTGGTTTTTACAAAATCTTTACATCTCCCTACCCGATTTTTACAAAATCTTTATAAAAGGAGCGGTATCTTTGTCCCACAAAAGAGTCGCTTGAACACCTTTCCGTTTCAAAAAATAAGTCTTAAAAAACAATACCTCGCTAGTTTCCTATCGATCCTGCTGGTATCCGCCTGTTGTTACTTTTTATCCGGCTGGATGGGTTACAGGGTGACAGCCCTCATTCTGCTTGTAACGGTATCTCTGATCGCCATGTTCTGTGAAATCAGACCGGTACTGGCCGCAGCGGTGATGAGTGCCTTGATCTGGAATTTCTTTTTTATTCCTCCTCAGTTCACGTTTGCCATTAAAAACGCTGAGGACGTGTTAATGTTCCTGATGTATTTTGTGGTTGCTCTTGTCAACGCAGTGCTCACTTCTAAAATCAGGGAAATGGAAAAAAAGGCCCGCCTGAAAGAAGAAAAGGAAAATACACTGAAACTCTACAACGCCATACTCAACTCCCTTTCCCACGAATTAAGAACTCCCATTTCCACCATTATTGGCGCTACCGATAACCTGCAAACCATGGCGGACAAACTTTCTGAGTTGGACAAATACGAACTGATCTCGGAAATCTCCAAAGCATCCATACAGCTTAACAGACAAGTGGGGAACCTGCTCAACATGTCCCGGCTCGAATCGGGATTTATTAAACCAAAAAACGATTGGTTTGATGTGAGCGAATTGATCTACGATGTGCTCAATCAACTAAAAGACAACATCAAAGACCGTCCGGTACACGTTGCCATAAAAGAGCCCTTGCCTCTTTTCAAACTTGACTACGGTTTGGTTTCCCAGATCCTGCACAACCTGATACACAATGCGATAACTTATATTCCAAAATACGCAGTAATCACTGTACGTGCGTATTGCAAAGTAGACAAACTTGTTT
>CAZMHW010000721.1:0-2050 GCA_964566105.1 uncultured Akkermansia sp. | reverse complement strand
GCTACCAGTAATGTAACTACCAATTACATTGTAACCGGATACAACAGCAGTGGCTGTTTTGACAGCGCCACCGTAACAGTAAAAGTAAATCTGTGTACCGGACTAAATAACCCTGAACAATTGAATGTAAACGTCCGTGTTTTTCCAAATCCCTGCTCTGGACTGATGACTTTACATGTTGAAAATCTGACGACTGATCTCAAGGTACAAATCTACGATGCGCTCGGTACATTAATTAAGGAGCAGTCTCTGACACAGAATGATTCTGTTATTAACATGCAAAATGAAGCGAATGGAATTTACTTCTTACATCTTGTAGGAGAAGATCAATCAAAAAAGATTCACAGATTTATAAAACAATAACTTAAATCATAGCTAGCTCGTACACCTTGTATTAAATTCGCAACGTTAAATCTCTAAACTTAAAATAACATGAATCAAAAAATTACTCTCTTTATCAGTCTCTTCTGTTTTGCATCGCTCAGCAGATTGCAGGCGCAGGCACCTCCCGAAATCCTTCACTATAACTTTAACGGAACGGGGACACTTATTCCCAACATGGCCTCTACACCTCCTTTGGGAACGACCAATGCTTCTATTGTAGGTACACAATCTCTGGGTGGTACCGGACAATGCGGCAGTGCCCTGGTTGGTGATGGTAGCACCTCCAGTTATGTCAACACAGCCTGGACCACCAGTCTCTCCGGCTCCTGGACTATTTCTTTCTGGACAGCAAGTATTACTCCCTCTTCTACTCTCTGGTATATTTTTGGGGACGTTAATGCCGGTAGTTTCCGTTGTTTCACTAATGGTGTGGCGGGTGCCAATAACTGGATTCTTCGTGGCACAGGCTTAACCGATATTACCATCTCAGGTGGTGCTGTTATGACTCCACAGTTAAACACCTTTGTTTACAACTCTACAACCGGTGTAACCACCGGCTACCTGAATGGTGTGTTTAACGCTTCGGTAACACAGGCACCTGTTACCATTACGGGTACTGGTCCCTTCAAAGTAGGACAATACGGGAGCAACAACGGATTACCAGCAGGTGGCCTTATGGACGAATTTCGTGTTTACAGCCGCGCGCTTACATTAACCGAAATTCAGAGCCTTACAAGCTTTGTTCCCACCTCCACAAACATAACCGTTACTTCCTGTGGAACGTATACCAGCTCGGGAAACAACACCTACTCCACGTCAGGAACCTATACCGAAAATGTTGTAACCTGTGGCGGTAACGCCACAAACACCATTAACCTGACTGTTAATCCTGTACCTACACTCACTGTAACTGCAAGCAGTTCGGTTCTTTGTAATGGAGAAAGCAGCAACCTGATCACCAATGGTACGGCTACCTCATTTACCTGGAATACCGGAGCCAACACTTCTTCCATATCAGTTGCGCCTACTACCAACACCTCCTATGTGGTAACCGGTTCTCTGTCCACCTGCTCCATTAGCCAAACGGTGAATGTGAATGTAAATCCTACCCCATTCGTAAGTGTGAGTATTTCAAACCCAAGTATTTGCCTGGGAGGCAGTATCACGCTGAATGCTTCGGGAGCTCCTGTTTATTCCTGGAGTCCGGTGACCTCCTCCAGTGCCAGTGTGGTTGATTTCCCTACCGTAAGCACAACCTATTCTGTTACAGGCACCAATACGTTTGGATGCAGTAACACAAAAACCGTTGGAATAATTGTAAATTCCTTTACACCCGGCATCACTGCGCCCTTTAACATTTGCGCCGGTAACCAGGCAAATATCAGTGCTACCGGTGGAGCCGGAACATCGTATACCTGGAGTACCAATTTCACCGGATTTGCCAGTATTACCGTAACACCTGCCATTACAACCACCTATTCGGTTAATTCCATAGGTCCAAATGGCTGTCCCGGCTCAAATGCAACAACCGTTACGGTAAATCCTAATCCTACGGTAACAGCCTCTGCACAAAGAACAGTGATGTGCAAAGGCGAAACAAACACCTTAACTGCTTCAGGTGCCAACACTTATTCCTGGAGTAACAACAACTCAGGAAGTTCTGTAG
>CAZMHW010000720.1:0-2053 GCA_964566105.1 uncultured Akkermansia sp. | reverse complement strand
CTCGCAGCCAGCAAATCCGGGCTTTCAATCCAACATCAACGAAAATTCTGACAACAACGGATTACCCTATTAACGAAAAACTACTACAAACATCAACGCCCACAATCAGCCTTTTTACAAAGGTTTTTAATATTTTTACACAGCTATGAAATTCAAACTAACGATTATCTTTCCTTTCATTTTTTGCTTTTTTTTTGTTTCCTGCGATGAAGAAGATGAAGTTTATTCTCCCCGACCCCGCGGTTATTACAGAATAGATTTTCCGGAAAAAAAATACCGGTTATACGATAGTATCTGCCCCTACTCATTTGATATTCCCGCTTATTCGCGAATCGAACAGGATAAACACAATGGAGCTGAACCCTGTTGGTTAAATCTCGAATTTCCTAAGTTTAAAGCAACAATCCACTTAAGTTATAAAACCATCAACAACGATCTTGCAAAACATCTTGAGAATTCTCATTACTTCGCTAACAAGCACCAGGTAAAGGCTACAGGGGTTGATGAAACGGTTGTGTTAAGAGATAGCGCTAAAGTTTTTGGTCTTTTGTTTGACATTTCTGGTAACACCGCATCTTCTCTTCAATTTTATCTGACCGATAGCACACGTCATTTCTTACGTGGAGCTCTTTATTTCAACAGTGTTCCTAATAGCGATTCACTTAAAATTGTTGTTGATTTTATCAGGCAGGACGTGTTGCACATGATCAACACCACCAGATGGAAGAAAGACTAGACAAAGTACCCTTGCGCAACTTTTCTAATTAACTATTCGCAATGCGTTTCCGTCATAAGATGTTCCGTAAAGCCGCAAGGACCACTCCGCAGGCCCTTTGGTGACGGTACCATCCAAAATTCTCCAACGCGAATCACTCACTGTATCGCGAAGTGTGAAATTGTCGGATAGTACTTTTACTTTCGCTCCGGCGTTATCGGGAAGGTAAGAAGAGGTGCGTTCAATGGCTACAAACTCTTCCTGCGATTTTCTGTAAACAATAATTCCATTCACACCTTTACCATCTAAATACATCCAACCACCAATTGCCTGGATCTTAAAATTTAAGGGATCATTGGGATACAGCACTACATTCACAGGAACGCTCGCAACCGGGTTATTGGAGACACTCTGCTTGCTTTTTTTCTTGCAGGAAACAATTGAAACCAGAAGTGCTATTATCAGAATTTTTTTCATTATCGCATCCGTAATTGTAACGTATTTTCTAACCTAAATAGTATGCTAATTTATGATTTCCTGCTTAGTTTTAACGTTAATAATCTTAAAAAGAAAATTTGAGGTTTTATATAAAACAGTATTTGAGTACCTTTAAGGCTTAAATATTATTTTACAAGCCTGTGTCAGATTTATTAGAAAACAATTCCGGACAACCCGACTCAAAAAAATACAATCCTTTTATGCCCCTTTATTTTGCTTTGGTGCTTGCAGCAGGGGTTGGCATTGGTTACTATTTTACATTCAATACCGAATCTTCGCTTAAAAGCAGCACGTTCCATTCAAAAGTCAAAGGGAATAAAATAAATAATCTGCTGGATTATATCGAAATGCAATATGTGGATACTGTTAACAGAGAACAACTGGAAAACAAAACTATTTTATCCATGCTTAAAAGTCTCGATCCGCACAGCGATTTTATACCTGCTTCGGATTTTAGCGCGGTAAATGAGCCTTTAGAGGGTAATTTTGACGGCATTGGTATTGAATTTAATATTATAAATGATACCATAAGGGTCATAAATCCTATTATTGGCGGGCCTTCCGAAAAGCTGGGAATTAAAGCGGGTGACAAAATAGTTAAAGTAAACGGCAAAACGATTGCGGGTATAAAAGTAACCAACAAACAGGTCTTTGAAAAATTGAGAGGTAAAAGCGGCAGTATGGTAACCGTTAGTATACTAAGAGGATCAAATAGAAAAGTTTTGGATTTTAATATTGTACGTGGCAAAATTCCAATCTATAGCATTGACGTGGCTTACATGGTAAAACCCGGCATTGGGTTTATAAAAATAAGTCGCTTTGCAGGTACTACCTATGAGG
>CAZMHW010000719.1:0-2054 GCA_964566105.1 uncultured Akkermansia sp. | reverse complement strand
GTTACGTATAAGGCAAATTTTAATATCATAGTTCGAGTTTTTGTGTTATACAGGTTCTAATTACATGTGCATTCTTATTCCCACTTTAGCTTGGCTTAAGTAAGTTCAATATCTCCGACTTCTTTCTTCTGGGAACCTCAACACATTCTCCATCAACCATTGTTATCATGCAGGTTTGGCCTTTTGTATAAGTCTTTACAAAATTAACATTTAAATACATACTTTTATTAACCCTTATCATATACGGATGCCCTTCCATTATAAACTCAAAATCAGAAAGATCCTTCGATGATGTGTATCGCTCATTTTCTTTTGTCACAAAAACAACACACCGGTCTTCTGATTTGACATGTAGTATGTCTTCAATTCTTATTAAAACTACATTATTTCCCTGATGTAGTGACAGTTTCGAAATAAGAGCGTCCTTCGAGTTGTAAGACTTAAGAATATTCCCGAGCTCCAGAGGTGTCTTATTGGTGATCCTTAACTCTACCCGTGTGAGAGTTTTCGAAAATTTAACGGGATTAATTGGCTTTATAACATAGTCCAACGCTTCAAACTCAAAGGCTTGTACCGCATAGTTATCAAATCCGGTAACAAATACAACTTCAAAATTTATTTCTGCAAACAGTTCCAACAAAGTGAAACCTGTTCCATCCTGCATCTTTATATCCAGAAATATAATATCCGGCTTTAAGTCGTTAATTAGGGTGTATCCCTCCTCAACGGAAGCGGCTTCACCAATAATTTCAAACGCATTGTTAAGTTGCGAAATCAATTTGCTGATAAGCCGTCTGTTAGAAGCTTCATCATCAATAACCAGTGCCTTAATCTTCTTCATTTTGAGTTGGGTCTAAATTAACAGGTAAAAAAAGTGTTACACGTGTACCTGAAGGCTCGTTTCCTTCATTATATAAGTCAGTGTACTCCATTCGGGAGTGAGTGATCTTATATAAATAATTTAAATTACTGAGTCTCTGTTCCGTAATTTTAATTCCATACGATTTACCTCCTCTGTTACTGAGATTTTTTTTCTGCGGATTCCGGCCTGCTCCGTTATCCTGAACTGTTAGTACCAAATTCTTTTCATCCTTAATTATTAAAATATGTAATTCGCCCTTTCTTAAACCCTGAACAGGCAATAAACCGTGCCAGATTGCATTTTCCACTATCGGGTTAAAGATCAAGGGCGGCACATAAAATTTTTTAGGATCAATCTCCCTCTCCATATGGATCTTAAACGCAAACTTCTCATTAAACCGTAATTGCTCCAACTCAACATATAATTTTAGTAAGTTAATTTCCTCTTCAAGAGTAACCAGATGCCTTGAAGAAAAATCCAGAATCTGCCTAACCATTAACCCAAATTCAGCCACGTAATATGTGGCGTTCTCCGGACTACCATTCATAATAAGATCCTGAATAGCGGACAAACAATTTGACATAAAATGCGGATTAATTTGAGCTTTTAAGGCAATTAACTTGTATTCAAGCAACAGCTTTTCATTATTCGTTCTGATAGCATCTTTTCTTCTGTTGTAAGAAATTGAGTACAGAATAATAAAAATAATTGCAGCGCTTAAAAACAATATCATCAACGCAATAAATGTTCTCGTCTGCCAGAAATGAGGTTCCACCGTAAAATACAAAACGATCCGGTATTTTTCACCATTCGCGATATCCGGGCTTGCAATTAATTTATATTCCCCTGGAGTTAACCTCTCAAATTTAATCGCATAACTCCTGGTTGTTACCGAATCACTAATAGGCCCTGTGAGAATGTACTTGAGTGAAGGTTTGTTTTGCCTGAAGGTAATTATATCAAAATCTATTTCGATTTTCTGACCGCCACTTTCTACTTTTTTAAAGGCTTTTGGATTCACCGGTTCGTCGTCAATGCTAACAGAAGATAAATTAAAATGTACTTTATCGGGTTCTTTGTTGAAAGAGGTTAATCCCAATACATCCAACCCCGCCTCCGATTGAATATATATCCTGTTATTAAACTCAAGTGCTCCCGTCACCTCCCCCTCTTTAATATTTTCCCACGTTTT
>CAZMHW010000718.1:0-2055 GCA_964566105.1 uncultured Akkermansia sp. | reverse complement strand
TTTTAATTTTGGTCTGCAAAAATACGAATTTTTTAATTCAATCAAATATTTTTTCAAAAAAAACGTTTTTATTCTGCCTTTTGGCCCAAATTTAAACCAAGTAAAATACTATCTTCGCAACCATTACTCTTACTTATGATGACAAAAGAATTCAAAAAATTGAATAACCTGATCGGATGGCTGGTATGGGCCGTTGCTACCGTTGTATATTGCAGCACCATTGAGCCTTCAGCCAGTTTTTGGGATTGCGGAGAATATATTGCCTGTGCCTATAAATTAGAGGTGGGTCACCCCCCCGGAGCACCTTTTTTCCTTATTATCGGACGGTTCTTTACCCTTTTTGCAGGTAACGACCCAGCTAACGCGGCCATGATGATCAACATCATGAGTGCTTTGTCGAGTTCTTTCAGCATTTTGTTCTTGTTTTGGACCATTACCCGTTTGGGAATTAAAGTTTACGGTAAAAAGGTGGCAGACCTTGAAAAACCGAAACAATGGGCTATTTTGGGTGCCGGTATAGTGGGCGCTTTGGCTTACACCTTCTCCGATTCTTTCTGGTTCAGTGCCGTAGAGGGTGAGGTTTACGCGATGTCTTCGTTCTTTACAGCCGTTGCCTTCTGGGCCATTTTAAAATGGGATGAAGAAGATACCATTAATCCTACGGGCGCTATGCGTTGGTTAGTCTTAATCAGTTACCTGATCGGGATCTCCATTGGTGTCCATTTATTGAATTTATTGATCATCCCGGCCATCGGATTTATTATTTACTTCAAAAAATACCCCTTCACATGGAAAGGGTTTATCATTGCCGGTATTTCTTCGGTTCTGGTATTAGGTCTGGTTCAAAATCTGATCATTCCTAAAATAGTGAAATTTGTGAGTGATTACGAGGTGTTCTTCACAAACAAAATGCACCTGGGTTTTAGTTCCGGAACTATCTTTTTCTTTCTCATTCTTATTGTGTCCCTTACCAGTTTTATCGCTTACACCATCAATAAAAAAGAAAATTATTATAAGATCGGATTTTATTCGGCTTGTGTATTATCCGGTTTTGCGGTAGTTGTTGCGCCGAGTGGCAGCGGTATGTTTCTGCGTTTAGTCATGCTGGGAGGTATGTTGTATGCTATTCATAAATTCAAAACAAAAACCATTACCCTCAATGCGATTTTCCTGAGTTTTGCTACCTTATTGATCGGATATTCTTCTTTCTTTGTTCTGGTTATCCGCTCCCAGGCAAATCCGCCAATGGACGAAAACGATCCTGAAAATGCTCCGAATATGTTGTCGTATTTATTACGTGAACAATACGGTGACTGGCCGGTGTTGTACGGACAATACTATAATGCTCCAGCCCGTCCACGGAGCGAATTCGGCAATGCAGATCCGATCTATGCAAAAGATAAAGTAAACAACAATTATAAAGTAATCGATTCACGTAAAAATTCTATCGCCAAATACGAAAAAGAATTCTGTACTATTTTTCCGCGTATGTGGAGTAGCCAGGCGCATCACGAAACGGGGTATAAATATTGGGGAAATGTAGCTGAACATCATAAAACCAAAGTAGTTGAGAACCGTAACGGAGAAACGGAAACAATTGAAATTCCAACCTTTGGAGCGAACCTTATTTATTTTTTCAGATACCAGGTCAATTACATGTACCTGCGGTATTTTTACTGGAACTTTGTGGGAAGACAAAATGATATCCAGGGTTCTACCAGCAACAACATGGATGGTAACTGGGTAAGTGGTATCAAAGCGATAGATGATTTTAAACTCGGAACAGATAGTTCCCAGAAAATTTACCGCGATCGCAACAATTTCGCCAACAATCATTTTTATGCGCTGCCCCTTATTCTGGGCTTGTTAGGTATGTTCTTCCATTTTAAACGCAACAAACCGGATGCCTGGGTGGTATTGTGTTTTTTCCTTTTAACAGGTCTGGCCATTGTAGTTTATCTGAACCAATCACCCTATCAACCCCGTGAGCGGGACTACGCTTACACGGGAAGTTTTTATGCCTTCGCCATTTGGATAGGTTTTGGAGTGTTATTC
>CAZMHW010000717.1:0-2057 GCA_964566105.1 uncultured Akkermansia sp. | reverse complement strand
CCAGCTTTAAATTTTACTACTTTTTTAGCAGCAATTTTAATTTCTTTTCCTGTTTGAGGATTACGGCCAGTACGAGCAGCACGTTTAGCTACTGAGAAAGATCCGAAACCTACTAAACCGATACGGTCACCTTTTTTCAAAGCTTTGTGGATTGCTTCGATAGTTGAATCTAAAGCACGACCAGCGTCAGCTTTTGTTAACTTTGAACTAGATGCGATTGCATCGATTAATTCTGCTTTGTTCATTTTTTTAAATTTTAAGGGTTAAACAATTAATAAATAATGACACAAACATAGTGGCTTACACCACGTTTGTCAAGTGTTTCAGTAAAAAAATCAGTTGTTTTGTTGATAAATCGGCTTTTTGTTAATAAATAGAGTCTGAATCCTGCCCCAAATAAGGGTTCTACTCCCTGCCGGCTTCAAAATTGGTTGCCAGTGGGCGCTTACAAACCCGCATGGGTGCAAAAGCTGCTATAATCTTTGTTCTAGGAATTAAATTTTGTAATAGTCTCCATTTTGAAACCCCGTAAGAATTCTTCAGTAGACATTCTCTTTTTGCCTTGTAGCTGGACTTCTTTAATTTCAAGAACTCCTCCGGGGCAATACACCTTCAGGCTTTTTTTTCCGTCGGTAACAAGAGAACCGTTAGGATTTTGATGGTAACACTCTTCAATACCCGAACTAAAAATTTTCAGAGTAAGTGAATTTCCCTTTACGTCATTGAACTCTGTATAGGCCGCGGGATAAGGGCTCAATCCTCTTATTAAATTATAAATTTCAATTAGGGGTTTATTCCAGGAAATCCTACAGGTGTCTTTAAAAATCTTAGGTGCATGGCAGGCTTCTTTGTCATCCTGAATCTGAAAAACGAGTTCTCTTCCTTCCGCGTCACTTTTTTCAATCGCGTTAACCGTCTTTACAATAAGATCCGCTCCTGTCTTCATCAATACATCGTGAAGTTCGCCTGCATTCATTGCTGCCGTAATCTCCACTTTTGCGTTGAACAAAATATTTCCCGTATCAATTTCGTGTTTCAATTTGAACGTAGTGACCCCGGTTTCTTTTTCACCATTAATAACTGCCCAGTTGATTGGCGCCGCTCCACGGTACTTCGGTAGTAAGGAAGCATGCAGGTTGTATGTGCCCAGTCGCGGCATGTTCCATACCTGTTCCGGTAACATTCTAAAGGCAACTACAATTTGTAAATCAGCCCTTAACTCTTTTAGTTCAGAAAGAAAGCGCTCATCTTTAAGTCTTTCAGGTTGCAACAAAGGTAAATTATGTTCAAGGGCGTATTTTTTTACAGCAGACTCCTGTAGCTGTTGCCCTCTTCCTGCAGGCTTGTCAGGCGCGGTAACAACACCCACCACGTTAAAATTATTCTTTACAAGACTGTTCAGGCTGGCCACCGCAAAATCAGGTGTTCCCATAAATACTATCCGCATATCCAACTATTATTAATAAAAAAGCCGCTCCAGAAATGGAGCGGCTTAAATTCATTCAATCAAAATTATTCAATAACTATTTTGCGCGTTACTTTTTCATTGTTGGATTCAACAGTCAGGAAATAAATACCTTTAGGGTTGTTCGCAACATTGATAGATACTTTTTCTTTAGTACCAAAGTTTGCTTTTTCTTCATAAACCACTGCGCCAAGCACATTTGTCAATTTGATTTTTACAAGTTCCGAAGTACCTGTTAAACTCACATTTACTTGTTCACGTGCAGGATTAGGGTATACTTTTAAGCTGTTACCTAAGTTAGTATTTTCAAAAATACCTGTGCAATTGTCGGTAACGGTAATTACTTTCACCGCAGAGTTAGTACCAGAAGAGTTAGTCGCTCTTAAAGTAAGGGTGTAAGTGTTTGGAGAAAAGAAGGTGATTCTTTTGTTGATACCAGTAGTGGTAAATAAACCAACACCACTTGTAGGAGTGATATTCCAGGTATAGCTGGTTGCGCCTTGAGTAGTGTTAACAGTTGTAACTGTATCTCTGTTAGGACACATTACCGATGGGAATGTGAAGTTTACAGTTGGAGTACAATCAGCAATGT
>CAZMHW010000716.1:0-2060 GCA_964566105.1 uncultured Akkermansia sp. | reverse complement strand
GCTTCCATCAATAAACGGGCTTTTGCATAGATCTTCAGGTTTTCAAGTGGTGCGCGGCTTAACAGCCAGTTTACGTTTTTCATGTATTCTACCATCCCCACAATAATTGTATCGGGTTGTTTCATTTTTTTCTGCATAAAATAGTCTGGCCATTTTATCAGAGGGGTTAATTCTTCCAGTGCTTTTTTATTATATACGTTGTAAAGTTTTTCTACATCTCTTAATTGCACACGGGTAAGTGATTTTTCAGCAAGCTTTGTCTCGAGTTCAAGAACAATGTCGGCATTAGCTTCACACTCTTTTTGATTGAGAGCAATGTTAGTAAAAAGATTCTGGATATACCTTTTATACTCTTTACGAATGTCCTCATATTTATCAGAGAAATAGTAATCTCTGTCCCCTAAGCCCATGCCACCCTGACTAATCCCAAACGAATTTCTTTTACTGTTCTTAAGGTCTGGGGAAACACCCATGCTAAACAAAAGATCAATTCCCATAAATTCAAAATCCGATTTCAGAGTTAAAAATTCATCGAGATTTCTCACAGAATTGATTTGTCAAATTTGTTCCCTGATAGGGTTAAATCCGTCTGATTCAAGTTTCGAGGAATCTGTTGCGGTATTGTAAAAATCTCTCAAACGTTGTGCATCTGTATTTGGCGCGGCTGCTTTATTTTTGGAGGCAGCGTCCAGAATAAGTTTAATACGTTTTAAGTTATTCTCATTAATTTCATTAAAACTGCCGTAACGTGCATCACTTTCAGGTAACACAAAGTTCTTTTGCCAGGTCCCGTTGCAAAAGGAGTAAAAATCGTTCCTCGGATTAGCAGTTGTATCCATGTTCGCAAAATTAATGCCGGCGTTTTGGGCATTGAGATGAACACTTGTAGCTAAAACGAGGGCGCCAACTAAGAGTTTGCCGCTAAAGAATCGGGAGAGGGAAGTAAATGACATAGGTTTTGTGTTTGAAATTAGTCGTGAAATTTGATCGAACGAATATAGTTATTTTACCTCAACTACCTTCATTTCGTCTACATAAACGAGCAATTTTTTCACCCGCGGGTAGCCCATGGATAAAAGCGCTGCCTCATATTTGTAGAGTTGTTTGCTGTAGGCTTTGGTGTTTTCCTTTCCGGTTTTATAATCTATCAGAATGGTTTCCGAATCGCTGAACACTATTCTGTCCGGACGCAACAATTCTCCGTTCTGCGTTACCAGTTCGGCTTCAAGCTTACATCTTAACCCGGTTTTAAAATACGGGGCCAGTTCAGGATGTTGAATAACCTCATTGATTTTGTTTCGCAGAATGGGAAGTTCTTCTTTGCTGACAAGTCCTTCCATAAAAGCCTTTTCAAGGGCTTTTTCCGAGTCTTTGTGCTCTTTTATCTGCGCTAACAAACTGTGTAAAAGTAAACCCGCTTGTTTGGCTTCTTCACTGGTTTCGCTGTTGTTCAGATACGAAGCTTTGATGCGGATCACATTTTTAGACGTGGAAAAATCAAGTGGCTGCAGGTCAAAATGACCCAGACTGGCTTTGCTGTGTTTCATTTGTTTGGCCTGGGGTGCACCAATCTGAGAGAGTCCTTCGGCGTTGGCGGGATAGTTGTTTTTGACAAAATCTTCCATCCAGTCACTCACAGATTCCTGCCTCACCGTGTGGGTAGTAGTACTAATGATATGCAGGCGCTCAACAGCCCGTGTAAAGGCTACATAAAGCAAATTGAGGTTGTCGAGCACCTGGTCTTGTTTTTCGACCTCCAGTTCCTGCTCAAATCCCGAATCGCTTACTTTTTTGGAGAGACTCACCACTGTAACGGGAAGTTCTACTTTTTCATTTTTTACATTTACCCAACTATCGCTGATCCTGTACAGAGGCCAGTTACAATAAGGAACAATGACCACCGGAAATTCAAGACCTTTACTGGCATGAATGGTCATAATTTTAACCGCATTGGTATTGGCAGGAATTATTAACGATGCTTTTTTACTTCTGTTTTCCCACCATTCGCAAAATAAAGATATGTTTGAATTGATTTTTCATGAGTATTGAACCCCCGCTAA
>CAZMHW010000715.1:1210-2072 GCA_964566105.1 uncultured Akkermansia sp. | reverse complement strand
TTATTAACATGTGGGGGTTAACAGGCTCAGGTAAAACTGCATTAGTAAACCGAATTATTGAGCTCTTAGATTACAAGAGGCTTTATGTTCAAATGGATATGGGAGAATTTGAATCGGATTCTGCATCATGGATCAAAAGTATGTTTACGGACGATTTAGAGTTTTTTCACGAGCAACCAGGAGTGATTTGCTTCGATGAATTTCAGTTCGCGCGCACTATTAATAAAGAAGGCAATGAATTAGGCAAAGACAAATTAAGAGTAATATGGGATATGCTCGACAGTGGTAAAATAAACTACATTCCATATCAAAACTCTTATTATATGTTGCGCGCCGAATTATGCTTAATGAATATAATGAAGTGTGAAGATAAAGGAGTAATTATTAGAAACGGAATTGTTGAAGAAAAAGAAAAAGAGTTCCTGGACACATTTAGTGAATATTACTTTGAAAACAGCAATCGAAACGGAATGGCTGTAGATAAACTTTATTTTCTTTCGCAAGACTTTATTGATGGACTATTTTATTTGTTCAATGACGATAATATGCCGAGACATAAATTAAAAGAGCGAGTAGAAAAATGTGATTTGAACGGCATTCAAAGAATGATTGTTGAAGGTGCAAATCGAAAAAATGCTATAAAGCAATTAGATCTTTCTAAGTCATTAATTTTTGTTTTAGGAAATTTAGACGAAGCATATTACATGAGCCATAGTTTAAATCCTGATATAAGTGCAGATGAGTTACATGAAGCCACTTGTAAAATTAATGTAGCTCATATCAAGAGTGCTTTAAAAGAAAGGTTCAGAAATGAACAGATAGCGAGATTAGGGAATAATCACATTATTTACCGATCATTCAC
>CAZMHW010000715.1:222-1200 GCA_964566105.1 uncultured Akkermansia sp. | reverse complement strand
TTCGTGACATCATTGTTCAAAAGTTAAATGATTTAAAAAACTACGTAAAACAACGATTTCAAATTGAAATTATTTTTAATGAAACGGTAATTGATGTTGTGTATAGTGAAGGAGTGTTCCCTGCGCAAGGCACTCGACCTGTATTTACTACCATTAAAAATTTAATTGAAGGAAACATCAGTAAACTAGTCCTAGAAATGATTGCAAAAAACTTAAATGCTGCACAAGTGATTTGGAGTTATGAGGATGAGAAGTTTGTGTTTTATTTTAAAGATTTAAAGCAACAATTATTACATACACATGAAGAAAAGTTATCTTTAAAAATAGGCGCTTTAAGAAAGACGGATAATATTGAAAATCAGGCTCACACAGCGGTTCATGAAGCAGGTCATGCTATTTTAGCTGCCTTGACTTTAAGAATTATTCCATCTTTAGTTGTTTCTAAAACAGCATCTGCAAGTAGTGAAGGATTTTGTTTGGTAAATATGCCTGAAGGACCATTAACCTTGGATGTTTTAAAGAAGGAATTAATTATTGGCTTAGGAGGATATGTAGCTGAAAAGTTAGTTTTTGGAGAAGAGAATACCTGTTCTGGAGTATCACAAGATATAGAAAGAGTGAGCGAAATTGCCAATAGAGCCATAAAAGAATATGCGATGGGGAATGACCCAATTTTTATTCGATTTGCTTCAAGTAACGATAATCTGGCTATTTTACATCAACAGACTCATACAGAGGAAGCTCTAAATCTGATAAAAGAAAGCGAAAAAGAAGCCAAATTAATTTTAGAGAGAAACAAGTTGTTACTCCTTAAAATGGCGGAGTTTTTAACCCACAATTCCCGATTAGAAGAAAAGCAGATTTTAAAAATGGTTTGTGAGTTTGCAAATGAAGATTGGATAAATGAATCGGCATTTGTAAAAAAGGAACATTATTTCAAATTTGCCGAGGTGATTACGAAACAAATAGAAGAATATA
>CAZMHW010000715.1:0-212 GCA_964566105.1 uncultured Akkermansia sp. | reverse complement strand
AGCTTAATCTGACTCATTAAGACTCTAATTACCTGAAAATCATTCAAAAAGTTAGATAAATAAGGTCCTCCAGGTACGCCTAAAGAGAAAAGACCACAATATTGTGGTCTTTTTATTTTCCTTTTTTGAAAAGACTTTATTAAAAAACTATTACTTTGATTTTTTATCGGGAGTAAATCTAAGCATAATCAAAACTGCCGGAAACCTTGAAT
>CAZMHW010000714.1:0-2073 GCA_964566105.1 uncultured Akkermansia sp. | reverse complement strand
GGTAACTTATAATCAACATAGAAACTCCGTAAATCCGCACGGTAAAGAATGGAAACAAAATTTCCAGCATCTGATTCAACCTTTTCTCACACCCGAAATTTTTCCTTTGGAGGTATTTGCCGCACTTCGGAAATACATGCAAAACCCTGCAGCATCAAGTTGTTCGGATGTACAACTGCTAAGAACACTTAAACTTCACGATGAAAATACAGACACTGTTTTTTTAGAATATCTGCCTCACAATGCAATTTTCCTTTTTAACGGATCCCGGATTTTTCAGAAAGGAGAAAAAATAAGAAAAAGATTCAAATGCAGAGAAATAAGCACAGGAGCTATTTATTTGTTCAATCCTCTGGTAGAGGTAGAACTGTTTGAGAATTCTAGCGCACAATCAGGCGCGTGGAAAGCACAAGGTTAGACTTCTCTGTTTGTTTTCCTGAAATAATATCCAAGAGCAGCGAAGATGAGTTCTTACCAATGTCCTCAATAGGTTGCGATACCGAAATTACCTTCTTATCTGTAATATTAAACAGTTCAATATCGTCGAAACAGGCTATTTCAATTTTTGCAAAACGCTCATACTGCTTTTTCTTTAATACTTTTAACAAGGCTACTGCAATGTGGTTGTTTAAAGCGAAAATAGCATCCGGCTCCTGTCCCGACGCTACAAGTTCATTTAAGGCCCGTTCTACGTCATCGTTAATATGATCGAAGTTAATGGCCTTTATTAAGCCCTCCTCGTTACTCAGCCCATTCTTATTCAGCGCGTTCCTATAACCATTCAAACGATCTTCAACAGTACTAAGATATAAAGGAGTAATGGCCAGACATGCGATTCTTTTACACCCTTTCTTTACGAGGTGATTTATAATCTCAACGGACCCTCCGTAATTATCAATCACCACATAATTCGCGTTAAAAAGTGGCACTACCCGATCAATAAAAACAATAGGGATCTTAGAAAACCTGGCTTGTTCATAGAAGCTCGCATTTTTAAAGGTAGATGCCACAATCAGTCCATCCACTCCCTGCTGATTCACCATCATTTCAACAAGCAGTTTTTCACGCTCTTCATTTTCATCCGTACTGCATACCATCAAATTATACTCGCTTTCAAACAAAACACTCTCAATGTTTTTTGCAATAGTCGAATAAAAGGGATTGGCAATATCGGTCACAATTAGCCCAATAAAGTAACTTTTACCGGTACGTAACGACTTGGCAAACTTGTTGGGTGAATAATTTAATTTGGCAATCGCATCCAGAACCGTAGCCTGTGTTTTTTTGCTAATACCATACTGATTTCCCTTTCCGTTAAGAACCATCGAAATCAGGGTTTTTGAGTATCCTAGCTTTTTTGATAAATCTTCTAATTGTAATCTCCTCATAAATAATTCGATTTGGGTCTGTCAATAAGGACTTTCACCACGAATGATGAAACTTTACCTAAAGATATTCATTTCCCCAGCTTATTAAAAGGATTTAGACAACCGTACATCATTATCCGACGATTTTACATTAAACTTCGATTAAAATTGCAAAACCATCGATTAATTAACAATTTATGAGTCAGCTCAAAAATTAACTCCTGCTTCGCTCAATTAATTCTATATTCGTTAAAAATTTTTTATGAAGGTCTCTAAAATTGCCGAAAACATCATCGGCTCTGAAATTATTAAACTTGCCGGGGAAGTAAACGAAAAAATAAAACAAGGTGAAAAGATATACAATCTTACTATTGGGGATTTTAATCCGAAAGAATTTCCTATCCCTGCCGAACTAAAACAGTACATTGTTGACGAGTATTTTAACGATCAAACAAATTATCCTGCCGCAGATGGTATGCTGGAACTGAGAACTGCTGTGAGTGGACTCTTAAAACAACGCGGCGGTCTGGATTACAAAGCAGATGAAATTTTGATTGCGGGAGGCGCCAGGCCGATTATCTATAGTATTTTTAAACGATGTGTCGTATCTATTTGATGGTGATTCATTAACAGCTGCTTGTGTTGATACAAGTATAAAAGCGTTTGGATTAAAATTTGCTTTTAAATGTTGATTATTGTTTATTTT
>CAZMHW010000713.1:0-2084 GCA_964566105.1 uncultured Akkermansia sp. | reverse complement strand
ATGTTGCACCTTGCTTATACCTCCCGTTTCGTAATAATATGTCCATTCGCCACTTTGATGTCCTTTGCTGTATTTCCCTTTTGTGTCTACAAAATTTCCTTTTTCAAACCATTGCATGTAGTTACCGTGTTTTATTCCATTCACATAGGTACATAACTCCCTTTGTTGACCACTTTCAAAATAGTAATTCCATTCGCCGTCTTTAGCTCCCTTCTCGTTATACTGCCCTACATAGTTTAGCTTACCGTTACTGTACCAGCCCTGCCACAAACCTGTCAGATTAGATCCTTTAATTGTTCCTTCGTCCTTTTTGGTACCATTGTCCCACCAACTCGTCAACAACCCATCTTCTTTGCCATTTACATAAGGCCCTTCCTGAAGCTTTTGACCATTTTCCCACCAGGTCGTCCAGGTGCCTGTTTTAATTCCGGTTTCGTAATCGCCCTGCTTCCATTTTTCCCCTGTTTTGTAAAAATAATTCCAGGTCCCGGTTTGTTTGTCATTTAAAAAATTTCCTTCACTTTCCAACTTACCATTCGAATAATAATAACTCCATTTTTCTTCCCTGCTATTATCTCTGAGTGTTCCCATCATTTCCATTTTACCCTCAGTGGTATAAAATTTCCATACTCCATTTTTCTTATTAGCAGTAAAATTGCCTTCGCTCTTAATGTTATGATTTTGATAGTACGATGAATAATACCCGTTGAGACTGCCGCCTTCATAAGTGGCTTCGTAATCGAGCTCACCATTCGGATGGAAAAAGCGCCAGACACCATCCTGCAAGCCTCCCTTATAAGACCCCATGGCCCTCACAATGCCATTGTCATAACTGGCCGTAAGGCTTCCATTGCCATTTGAAATGAGCTGTCTTCCCTTTTCGTCCCACAACTCCATCAGATGCAGCGTTGTGTCTTTGTATTCCTTTACAAATTTCTTTTTACCTGTTTCATAATACTCTTCCCATTGTCCGCAGGGTGTATTGCTGCAATAATTTTGAATGGCTGCTGTTTTTCCATTTTTGAAATACGTTTCGGCCCTTCCATTGCGTTTGTCCTTCTCAAAAGTTCCTTTGCTTTCTAGTTGCCCGTTTTCAAAATAATAAGACCATTCTCCTTCCTTTTTTCCTTTTTCGAATGTTTCCTGACTTTTTATTTTGCCGTTTTCAAAATAAGAAGTCCAGGTGCTGTCAGCTAGGTCGTTTTCATATTTAGTAATTTGGGCCAATTTGCCGGATTTAAAAAAATACTGATTGGTCCCCCATTTTTTTCCTTTCACATAATTCTCAATAGCCTTCTTCGTTCCGTTTTCATAATAAAACACCCAGATGCTATCTTCTTTACCATAATTATAAAAACCCTTCCTGCTTATTTTGCCAGAGATGTAATATTCCGTATGACTTCCGTGTGGCATCCCCTTATAATAATCCGTTTCAGATTTTAGTTGGGTTTGCCTGGCATCGTGGTATTCCTTTTTAGGTTGAGCGAATAGCAAAACACTTAAAAGCACTAAGAAAAAAGAGAGTATAAAACGCATAGGTTAAAATTACGGAGCATAACGTAAGCTTAGGCCTTTGGTTACAGCTTTTGTGAACAATTTTTTATTGAAAAGTGTCTCGTTTTAAAGTTTAGCCGTTTACCCACCAGCTAAATTTTGTAAATCTTATAATCGGAGTTCTCAAAAACAACTGTATACTCCAAATCAAGGTTTTTTCCAAAGGTCTTTTTTAAGATAACGATGTACTTTAGGCCATCGCTTGTCAGTGTTTTGAGGTATTCTGGCTTCGCGATCGTTTCATTTGCATTTACCCAACCTCTGCGGTGCGCAAAATACATTGGTGTAGGAACATTTCCGCTGTTAATAAGAATCAGATCTTTTTTGTCGCTGAAAGTGTCCAAATCTCTTTCAAGATTCAGAATAGCTAAGTTGTCCTGTTTAATCTGATAATCGTTAAACTTATTCAGTATGTTTTCAGTTGCAATAAATGCAAGCAAAGCCCAGGCAAGCTTTTTACTATTTAAAAGGCTAATCGCATAGGCTGCAACAAAAGACATAACCGGTGCGAAAGGAATGATGTAGTAAGA
>CAZMHW010000712.1:972-2088 GCA_964566105.1 uncultured Akkermansia sp. | reverse complement strand
CATTTATCCCATCTGCTTTATTATTGCCAGCACAGAAGCAACGCTGCTTTATTTAAAATTCAGAAACTCACTTTGTTTTGTGAACATTTACGCTAATTACCTTTTGGTAGTGCAAAACACGTTCACCAAATTATTCGCGTCAGAGATCATGATTATTGAATTCAGACATGACATCTTTTATTTTGTAAAGAAAAATCGTAAAACAGTTCAGATCAAATTAGAACACATTCGGAACCGGGAAGATTTTGTTCAGTCTATTAATGATTGGATTAACCGAAATAATGTACTGGTGAGTGCAGAATCTAAAGTAAAGATCAGCGAATTGATCGCCTGAGTCATTTGGTGAGCTAACTCACATTTCTATTGTTTTTACAGCCTTAATTACTTTAAAGTCAATTTAACACTTGTCTCCGGTGTTCTATCTGTTAATTCTGATCCCTTATCAGAAAAGCATATCTAAAGCATAACTCCAAAAATGCTTCTGGAAACTTATGTGACGTAATGGGAGCTTTTCTCCGGCAAATAAATAAAACGGAAATCAAAAAGGTTTGCCTGGTCATAAAAAAACCCCTTAAAATATTGAATTTCAAGGGGTTACTTGTAGCGGAACCGGGAGTTGAACCCGGGACCTCAGGGTTATGAATCCTGCGCTCTAACCATCTGAGCTATCCCGCCGTTTTCAGGGCTGCAAATATAAAACATTCATGAGCAATAGCCAAAACAATTTTTTTAGTGTTTTAATTTGCTTTCTTGTAAATATTTTATACATTTCACAAAATTTTAGAGTATGTCCAAAAAGAAAAAGGTATTGTCTGCGAATTCCGGAAAGAAAAAACCGGTAAAAAAAGCCTCCCCTTCAGGTGGAAAAAAGGCTACAAAACCTTCTGGGAAGAAAAATGCTGCTAAAAAACCTGCTAAACCAGCAAAAGCTAAAAAGCAGGAGAAAAAACCGCTTAAAAAAATAAGCCCAAAGGCTGCTAAACCGGTAAAAAAATCAGCTTCTCCCAAAAAAGCAGCCGCAAAAAAGACGATAAAACCACTTAAAAATAAAGCAGTTACAAAAAAAACAGCTTCAGCTCCCAAAAAGGCAGTCTCTGTTAAAAAAGCTACTCCCGC
>CAZMHW010000712.1:0-962 GCA_964566105.1 uncultured Akkermansia sp. | reverse complement strand
TCCCGCTAAAAAAGTAAGTGCAAAAGCTTCTACCACCCAAAAGGGAGCTAAAAAGGTAGAATCTAAAATTGCTCCTAAACTCACTAAGGTTCCGGTTTCTAAAAAACAGGAGCCTAAAAAAGTTGCGGAAAAACCGGTTAAACCCATTGCCCCTGCCCCACTTCCTAAAAAAGAAAGCGCCCCGGCTGTAGAGAAAGTAAAAAAAGCAGAAGAAGTTATTACAAAAAAACAACTGGCTGAAAAGAAATCGCAAGAAGTTCTGGCCATAACAAATACGATCCCGGTAAAGGAAAAAAATGAGATTTCTCTTTCAAAAATTGCTTCTATATCTCATTCCATTACCAACCCTATCAAAAAAACAGATTCTTACGCGGTTAAACCAGAAAAGGAGCCTAACGGTAAATTTGAGCTGGAATTCGTGGTGCATTCTTCAGCTGAAATGCTTTACGAATTCTTATCCACCCCAAGCGGTCTTTCTGAATGGTTTTGCGACGACTTAAACATCCGTAACGGGATTTATACCTTTATCTGGGACGATCAATTGCAACAGGCCCGTTTATTAAAAACGGTAGAGTTACAATTAGTACGTTTTCAGTGGGTTGATAAAACGGACGGAAGTTATTTTGAATTCAGAATTCAACGTGATGACCTTACCAATGACATTTCCCTCATTATTACCGATTTTGCTGAGTCGGTAGGAGACCGGGAATCTTCAAAATTATTGTGGCATAGCCAGATTGAGAAATTAATGCACGTGATTGGTTCTATCTTCTAACTAAGCAATCTAATTATAAAAAAAGTCCCGGATCATAGATTCGGGACTTTTTTATTTTTAAAGCGAAGACTAAAACTTTAAACTTACCCCACCCAGAAAATTAAATGGAGCGGCAGGCGCCTTGAAATTGAAGGTGTTTAATGTGGCATCCGTATAGTAGCTATACGTATAACCATTTGTTTCGTAC
>CAZMHW010000711.1:0-2088 GCA_964566105.1 uncultured Akkermansia sp. | reverse complement strand
CTAACTCTAATACTAATAAGTCTAATATAACAATCCTGAAACTCAACACTCAGGGACATTTGCTGAACGCGGTAACGCTCGATACTAATTTCTATTCAGATTTAAATATTGTAACCGTAAATAGTTTTTACTATCTATTTGGATCTCACCTAAAAGAAGATGCTATCGGCAATACCAAGTATTTTATTAAGTTAATTAAGTTTGATTTAAATTTCAGCCCAGTTAAATCGATCGTTTTAGATTCTCTTGGAAATAAGCCTTATAAGGTCGGCAAACTGATTTCTAAACAAAACAATTTGTTTTTGGGGTATACAATCCTGAACACAACTAGTCAAGCTCCAGATACATTTAAATTGTTTAAACTAGACCTTAATCTAAATAAACTAGACTCATCTGTTTCGAACACTGGGTGGCTAATTGACATGGAAAATTATGGAGACAAGCTACTTCTTTTGGGCAGTGGACTGCAACAGGGATCTTTATCGGGGACTAACCAGGTAGCAGAAATGGATACGAGTTTCAATGTAAATAGTAGATTTAATTTAGATAACCTAGCTATTTACAATGGCGGTTGTGCTCCTGGACAGTTAGGGCTTTATGGACGTAATTCAAATGTGTTAGGTTTGGGAAGCAATAGGTATTTTGTAACTGGCTATGCCCACGTCGCTAATTCGAATTGCGTGTTTAAATACAGAGTACTCTCGTCTTTTATAGCTAATAACAATAGCGTAATAAAGTCTTTAGTTGTCGGAAAGGATTCTGTAGACAATACGTATATGTCGACAGCACCTTCTAACTCTACACGTTATAATTATATCTACTCTGTGGCAATGACTGGATATGACAATTCTGTTCTCGTTCCGCCGCAACCGAATAACACCTTTATTTTGGTAAATAAGATTGACACTGCCGGTAATTTGATATGGACTAAGTACTATGGAGGCGATAAGTACTATCTACCAAATGCAATTCATGCGACTTCAGACAGTGGTGTTGTTATTTGCGGAATCCGTTACGATCATGAAATTCCTCAGGTTACAGGGGTATGTGAAGGTTTTGTTCTAAAAATGGATAAGAACGGAACTACTGTTTTTACAGGCATTCAGGAAAACGGACAAATAAATCTAAAGTATCACAAGTGTTTTCCAAATCCTACAAATAGTGACCTTACTTTTGACCTGCCTTTTCAGGAAAATATTGAAATTCAAATATATGACATAAATGGACGAGAAGTTTTATTCAAAACGGATTACAAAAACCTTTCACCATTAAATATTTCCGTGCTTATACCTGGAGCTTACGCTTATAAAATAAAAACAAAGAGTAATTATTATTCCGGTAAATTTGTAAAGGAATAGTTCAATGCGTTCTTATTATGAAACGTCCCCGCATCATAAGCGTTATCTGTATAATAGGTTACCTTTCGGTACTCTTTAGTTTTCCGCAGGTATTCTCACCTTCGGTAAAAAAGTTGGGCGTTTTAATGCCGGCACTTTACGGCATACTGGTGGCTGCCAATTTTATCGCCTGCGTGGGCATTTGGTATTTTAAACAATGGGGTGTACAACTCTATCTCATCTCTTTTTTCGCTAAAACCCTTTTCTTTCTCTTAACCCTGCAAACAGGTTTTACCTTTTATGTGGGCACCACACTCTCCCTGGTCTTTATGATCATTCTCATACGGCATTACCCGCGTATGAACCCTAATCTCTGAGAGTTGGCATTCAAATAGAGATAAATCTTACCGATGTAAGAAAAGGAGTGAAATGAACAGGATTTTTTGAAGCCCCGGACTTATCTTTAATTGCCCTAATGACAAACCCATGACAATCTAAAATGCATTGGCCTCCGTTTAGTTTAGAATCGTCTAAAAAAATGCTATTTTTTAAAAAAAGTTTGTCACATAAAAATAAAATTGTATATCTTTAAATAGGAATTGAAAAACGGGGTAAAATTCAGTTCACTCAGTAGAACGTATATTTTAATCAGTAGTACCTATGGTTGTCGAAGTAGAAACATCAGAAATCCTATATTCCTTAAAAAGCTTTTTTGGCTTTGACGGGTTTAAGGGAAATCAGGAAAAGATCA
>CAZMHW010000710.1:0-2096 GCA_964566105.1 uncultured Akkermansia sp. | reverse complement strand
ACTTTCCCCATTAACATATGCGGCTGCAACGTAACCACTTGAAAAGCCAGGGTTATTATATGCAGTTCCATAAATTTGAATTCCCAAAAGAGGAGAACCCGGAGGAGCATTAACATAGGATAAACTCGTTCCCACAGAAGGATTAATACCAGGCAAATCATAAATAAATTCATTGAACAAAGCATTAGGAGCGGTCAAAGGAAATGGTAAACCATTATTATCCAGTTTAGTTACAACCATACCTGAAGCAGAAGAAGTTAGTCCGTAATACTCATAACTTGACAGTGTGTTTTGTCTCTCAATTAAATCAGTAAATCCTGAGTTTTGGCCCGAATTCGGAGTAATTATCCTACCCCACAAAAAGGAACCAAGAGGGTCCAGTTTTACCAAAAGTAAATTGCCATTTTGTTGAGTATAGCCACCGATTGTAAACCCAGCTCCCGTTGAAGCTGATGCGAGTACTGTATTGAAGCTTTCTGAAATACCTGGTAGTCCAAATGTTTTGCTTGTTAAAACAGTTCCATTGGCACCTTTCAATTCCATAAAAAAACCGTCATTATCAGTGGGAGAAATATTCGCTTTGCCTACAATAATTATATTTCCTGGTGTGTAAGGATTCAATATTAAATCTTTCGGATTAAGTTCATTTGTCATTTTATAGAAATTTGACCAAAGAACAGACCCATTATTATCTATATTAAGAACATAAATATAATCCTCGAAGGATCCGCAAATATAAAATTCATTCTGCACTAAGCTTTCTATTATCAACGGTTGTGAGGGTGCAGGAAATGCACCAGAAGGTTGGTAAGGAAATGGATAAAGCATATAACCATTTGAACCATAGGTACCGTTTAGGGTGTTAAAAAAAACGCCCTGTGGAATAACGCCAGCAATGGCAAATCTTTTATTGACATCACCTGTTTCAATAACTGAAATTCCAGAACAAGAACTTGCTTGACTTAAAGATCCTGAACAATTAATGTTTCCCGTCCAAATATAAAATTTAGGAAGTAATCCACCACCCCACGAAGGCCAGGGTGTTGTTATTCCATATCCACCAATATAAAAATTAGCGCCACCAGGGCTAAGAGTACTCTCGCTTCCAAACCATAATACTCCTGGCGTATAGGAAGTTGCGAATCCGCAGGAAGTGGAATAGGAAGATGGGTAATTTGTCCATACGGTACCGTATGTCTGAGCCGCGTTTCTTAATGAAAGTGCACAAACGAAAGTCAATAATACTATTTGTCTTTTCATGATTTTGGGTTTTTGAGTTGGACTAATTTAAGAATTATATTAATCATCCCGAAATACACCGTAATTGTCTAGGATAATTTATTTTTTTGAAACATTTTTTCCTAAAATTACCGCCTATCAAAACTTAAATTATATGAAATAAAAAAGCCCAACCGTAACGGTTGGGCTTTTAGCGTATTCTATTAAAAAATTATTCGGCAAGCACAACAACTTTGTTTTTAAGAACCTCAACAACTCCACCTTTTACGGTAAATTCCTGTTTGCTATTGTTTTCATTGATCAGTTCCACTTTTCCGGCTTTAAGCGTAGCAATCATTGGCGCGTGGTTATCCAACACACCAAAACTACCGTCATTTCCTGGGAAGGTGGCCGATTTTACATCGCCTTCAAATAATTTTTTATCGGGAGTTATTATTTCTAGTTTCATTCTTTTGTAGATTAAAAAGAATCAAGAACCAAGAATCAAGACCAATTCGTCTTGTATCTTGATTCTTGAATCCTGAATTTATTTAGACTCAGCAAGGATTTTCTTACCTTTTTCGATCGCTTCTTCAATAGTACCTACTAAGTTGAAGGCAGCTTCCGGATACTCATCCACTTTACCTTCAATGATCATGTTAAATCCTTTGATGGTATCTTCGATGCTTACAAACACACCTTTTAAACCGGTAAACTGTTCAGCTACGTGGAAAGGTTGTGACAAGAAACGTTGTACACGACGTGCACGGTGTACTACCAATTTATCTTCTTCACTTAATTCATCCATACCCAAAATGGCAATGATATCTTGTAACTCTTTGTAACGTTGTAAAATTAATTTTACTCTGTTTGCAGTA
>CAZMHW010000709.1:0-2105 GCA_964566105.1 uncultured Akkermansia sp. | reverse complement strand
ATCTGAACCACCATGGGTTTGGTTTGTTTCAGGTTTTTAATGTAGTGCGTAAAATTATTGGTGCCAAAACTAGAGCCATCATTAATGTAGTACTTCACAAACTCTGCATCTGCAGAACTGTTATTGGTAACGCTGATTACAGGCTCATCCTCGTCAATCTGTTCCGGACTTACATCAAACCCTGCTGTAGGCAATGGGAAAACAGAAACGTAACCAGGATGTCTGAAGCGTGTGGTGCAACCTACGTCGCTCACCAATGTTAAAGACACATCGTAGTTACCGGAGTTGTAACAATGAGAAGTATTCTTAATGGTCGAGGTTGGACTGCCGTCTCCATAGTCCCAGGTAGTAGTAAACGAACCACTGGCGATAGAGGAAGCGTCCTTAAAATTAATACATAAACTTGGGCAACCGGCTTTGGCGTCGGAAGCAATAGCACCAATTGCTTTTGGGTTGGCATATACTTGTTTAACCGTATCGTCTGTACAACCGTACTGAGAGGTAACCGTTAGTTTTACATTGTATGACCCATAAGTTGAATAAGAATATGTTGGAGTAGTGGTCGTGGTGATCTGATCGATCAAATTATCCCCGTTAAAATCCCATTGACTGCTGGAAATGGTTCCGTCACTAATGGTCGATAGATTAGCAAATGTGAGATTGTCTCCAACACAGATAAGGGTATTGGTAAAATCTGCCAAAGGAGGGCCATGAATAACTATGTTTTTGGTATAACTGTCACTACAATTCTTATCTGTGGTCGCAGTAAGTGTGGCCGTAAAGTTACCTGTATTAGAGTAGAAATGAGGAGGGTTATAAACGGTAGACGTATTCGCGGCTCCGGAACCGGGATCTCCAAAGTTCCAAACGAAACTGGTAATGGTTCCTGAACTCAAGTTAACAAACTGACTCACTGATTTAAAACAAGCCTCATTGGAAGTAAAACTCACAATCGGCAGGGGGTTTACGGTTACGGAAGTAGAGTATTTTCCGCTACAACCCAATTCGTCGGTGATGGTAAGCTGAACGGTATATGTTCCCGCATTTGGAAATACAAAGGAAGGGTTTGGTACAATTGAATTTCCAAGGGCAGCAAAATTCCAGGAGTAGCTTGGAATACTGCCGGTGCCAAGACTGCTCGTTGAACTCGGAAATAAATTAGGTTGGTTTAAACATGCGTCTGTAGGAACAAAGGATGGGGTTGGATTGGTATACAACTGAACCGTATTTGTAACACTATCTCTGCAGCCAAAACTATTTTGGGCCTTTAATTTTGCACTAAAGGAATAAGGCCCGTTACCAGTATAAGTATATGTATAACTTGGATTTTGAGCCACGCTGTTTAACTGGCCGTTGTTATAGAAATACCAGGACCAAACGGTAGTAGCCACAGGTGATGGACTTGTATTGGTAAATGATGTGGCGCTACCGGCACACACGGTATTGGTATTAAAACCTGCGCCGGGCAGTGGATTTATAGTTACATTTTTAATTACACTATCCTTACATGTAACTCCCGGCTCCGGATAACTGTATTCTATCAGCTTTACAGGATAAGTAGCCGCGCCTGAATAAGCATGTTTTGGATTTTTTGTCGCGGAGGTATCTACGCCGTTGTTGAAATTCCAGTAGTGATTGGTGATAGAATAAGTTGCAGCAATGGTACTGGTATTCACAAAAACCGTGGTGTCACCCATGCAAAATTTGCTGGATACGAAATTGGCAAAAGGCTTTGGATAAACCTTAATCAGAGCAGTTGTATCAAAGCGACAGCCGTTAGAAACTGCTTTTGCCGTTAAAGAATAGGTATTGTATCCTAAATACACATGAGGTATTACGGTGTTTGTAGCGCCCGCGTTAGTGTATGTAGGACTTCCGTCACCAAAGGTCAGTGAATAACTACTAATAGGATTGTTACTGCCTGGTATCGTAATATTGAGGTTGATTTTTGCCGAATCATTAATACAGGTATTAGCTAAAGGAGTAACGGTTACCTGAGGGTACGGGTAAATGATCAAACTATTAGTGGAACTTCTTACACAATTCTGGTTAGAAGTGGCCGTCACTGTAACAATGTAGGTCCCAAATGCTGTGTAAGTATGTAC
>CAZMHW010000708.1:0-2110 GCA_964566105.1 uncultured Akkermansia sp. | reverse complement strand
GAGAATCACGTACGGGGATTATTCAAGCCCTCCGGGCTTGTGTTGGCGCTGGCGCTAGCTGTTACAGTTGTTGAAGTCCTTCGGACTTCTGTGGGGTCTTGGGTTACTGGTCTTGAGTTACCGATATTGAAGTACTTTGGATTTCGGGAAGATGTTTAACTTTTCTTGCTCTAAAATTAAGACCGTTCACATCTACCTCCAATTGATTCCGGGTTGTATTCTGATAGAATTAAATCCCACTGGCATCGCTTATTCTTAAATCCACTGCTCTTACTCCAATCCCGAAGGGATTGATAAACTTAAAAGCGGTAACGAACAACTACGTAGTAGTTGAATAAAACATCCGGGCGCCTGAGAACTACTTACAAACGGCCTTCCTTGATCACATCTACCAAAGATGGATCGAGCAGGGTACTTGTATCACCGAGGTTGGAGGTGTCTCCTTCCGCGATCTTTCTCAGAATTCTACGCATGATTTTTCCACTCCGTGTTTTTGGAAGTCCCGGCACAAACTGGATCTTATCGGGTTTGGCAATCGGACCAATGATCCTGGATACCGTTTGAAGGATATCTTGTTTTGTAAGGTTAGGGTCACCATGGCTACCATCGTGAATAATGTAAGCGTAGATTCCCTGGCCTTTAATGTCGTGCGGATAGCCAACCACAGCGCTTTCGATTACGCCGGCGTGCATGTTGATCGCGTTTTCTACTTCTGCAGTTCCAATGCGGTGACCGCTTACGTTCAACACGTCGTCTACACGTCCGGTAATCCGGTAATTGCCATTCTCATCACGCAAACAACCATCGCCGGTAAAATATTTGTCAGGATAAGTGGAAAAATAAGTCTGGCGGCAACGTTCATGATCTCTGTAGGTGGTACGCAAAATTCCAGGCCATGGCGATTTGATGCAGAGATTTCCACTCACGCCGTTTCCTTCAATTTCAACTCCGTTTTCATCCACCAGGCATGGGTTTACACCAGGCATGGGCAAGGTAGCGAAAGAGGGTTTACCTTCCGTAACATTTGCCATGTTGGAGATCAGTGTTCCTCCTGTTTCGGTTTGCCACCAGGTGTCTACAATCGGACAATTACCTTTACCAATGTTTTTGTGAAACCAGTGCCAGGCTTCTTCGTTGATGGGTTCTCCCACAGAGCCTAATACTTTCAGCGAGCTCAGATCTTTTCCTTGTAAAGGCTCCATGCCGAAGCCCATCAAGCTACGAATCGCGGTTGGTGCAGTGTATAAAATATTCACTTTGTATTTATCCACGATCTCCCAGAATCTTCCCGCATCGGGCCAGGTTGGAACTCCTTCAAACATAAGCGTAGTGCCTCCCGCACTCAGCGGTCCGTAAACAATGTAACTGTGTCCTGTGATCCAGCCAATATCGGCGGTACAAAAATGAACCTGTCCGGGTTGGTATTGAAACACATTCACAAAGGTGTAATTGGTCCATACCATATAACCAGCAGTAGTATGCACTACACCTTTAGGTTTTCCGGTGGAGCCGGAGGTGTAAAGAATAAAAAGAATATCTTCCGCGTCCATTTCTTCGGCGGGACAATAAGGATTACCCTGTGTTTCTACTTTTTTAATTTCATCTTCCCACCACACATCGCGTCCTTTGATCATACTCACCGGGGTGCGGGTGCGGGTGCACACAATCACGCGCTTAATGGTTTTATTTCCAATCAGGGCATCGTCAATCACACTTTTAAGTGGAATGTCTTTAGCGCCACGAAAGGCTCCGTCGCAGGTAATGATAAATTCCGCCTGCGCGTCATCCAGCCTGTCGGCTATGGCTTGTGCGGAGAAACCTCCAAAAATTACGGAATGTATCGCTCCAATGCGTGCGCAGGCAAGTGTAGAAATAGCCAGTTCAGGGATCATGCCCATATAGATACACACCCGGTCTCCTTTTTTAACGCCGTTATTCTTTAAAACATTGGCAAACTGCATCACTTTAAAATGCAATTCTTTATAAGTCAGTACGCGGTGATGTTCTTCAGGGTCGTTCGATTCCCAGATAATGGCAGGACTGTTCCCGTTTTTTTCGAGGTGACGATCAAGACAATTTTCGGTGATATTTAATTTACCCCCTTCAAACC
>CAZMHW010000707.1:0-2114 GCA_964566105.1 uncultured Akkermansia sp. | reverse complement strand
AAAACAAGCAATAAACTAAGCGTCCTTGCAGCATGTATGCTTTTTGGCGCTAAACTATCCGCTCAAAGTGACTCCCTCGGATTACCGGGAGATAATCTGGATCTGAACGCAGTACTGAGTATTTTTAAACAATCCACTACGGTAGAAGATTTTGAAAAACGTTTAAACGCTGCGGATTCAAAGGTGAATAACCTCGACTTAAACGGAGACGAACAGGTAGACTACCTGCGGGTAGTAGATTACGGGAAAGATGATTTTCACTCCATTGTGATCCAGGATCCCGTGAGTAAGTCGGAGTCGCAGGACGTTGCTGTTATTGAAATTGTAAAAAAAGACGACAAAACAGCGCACATTCAAATTGTGGGCGATGAAACATTGTACGGAAAAAATTACATCATAGAACCAAAAGATCAGCCTGAAATTTCACTTAAAGATGAAGATAAAACCAGTGATGATGTTTACGCACAACCTACTTCTAAAAAATCATCCAATGTTACAATCAACGTCTGGGGCTGGCCCAGCGTGGCTTATATCTATTCTCCGGGTTACAGCTACTGGGTATCTCCCTGGTATTGGGGATACTACCCAGGTTGGTATTCTCCCTGGAGACCATACAGATGGCATGCCTATCACGGATTTTTTGTAGGTTACAATTATGGCTTTTACGGATGCCGTACGCGGGTTTACGCTTTTCCACATGCGCACAATTATTATTACGGAAAAAGAATGCAATCTTCTTACGTTCAGAAAACCTCGTCGAACTATGGCCAAAGAAACCGCATAGATAATGGAGGACAACAGAGAATAAATCACTCGCGTCGCCCCGAAGGTAACGGAGACAACCAGCGCATTAATAACCGCAATTCGAATTCCGGGCAAAGAGAAAGACAGGGCGGAACAGACCGTGTAAACAATAATTCGGGACAGAGGCGTGGTGGTGGCGAACACAGAATGCAAAGCTCTCCGAGAGGAAACATGGGCGGAGGTGTGCGCTCAGGAGGTGGCCACTCCGGTGGAGGTGGTGGACATAGAAGATAAATGGCACGTAAATTTGCGAAGAGAAAAACTGTGTGTATCATTGACCTAAAATTCAGTCATGCCTAATCTCATTATTTTAAGAGGTCTTCCGGGATCAGGTAAATCAAGCCTGGCAAAGGTGTTGAGCGAAGACCGATGGCCCGTGTATTCTATCGACAGCTATTTTACAGACCCTGTAACCGGGGAATACAAATTTCAGTTCGACAAAAATCATCTGGCTTATAAAAATTGTGAATCGCAAACGGAACAGGCCATGGCCAACAAAATTGAAAAAATTTTTATTGACAATGCCTTTACTCTTGAATGGGAGATGGAACCTTACTTTAAACTGGCTTCCAGGTACAATTACACCGTTTATGTCATGACAGTAGAGAACCGTCACAAGGGAAAAAACATACATCACATAAACGAAGCACAGATTATGAAAATGGCCGAAAAATACAAAGTGGTGTTATTTTAATACACGGGCTTTTGTTAATTCCTTTTAAAAAACACAAGTTGTTTTCCTGTATCTTTAGCAGCAAATTGGATTATAACCGTATGAAAAAATTAGCAGTAGTTCTTTTCCTCATTCAGAGCATATTTAGTAGTGCTCAGACAACCGATGCAAAAGGAAGAAAACAAGGTTATTGGAAAAAATACGATGAAAAAGGAAAACTCGTTTACGAGGGGGAATTTAAAGATGATAAACCCCAAGGTAAATTCAAGTACTACTATCCGATCGATTCTGTACGCGCTATCATGAATTTTAGAGATGGCGGCAGAGTAGCCTACGCCAAACTTTTTCACATGAATGGAAAACGGATGGCCGAAGGCAAATACATTAATAAAGAAACCAAAGACAGTACCTGGACCTATTATGATGAATTGGGGGTTTTGATTTCCAGGGAAAATTACAAAATGGGTAAAAAGAACGGGCTCTGTACCGTGTACCTTCCCGATGGAGGTTTATCGGAAGAACGTTACTACAAGGACGATATTCAGGAAGGGAATTTTAAAGAGTATTTTGACGGCAAAGCTGTGAAAGCTCAGGGGGCTTATGTAAAAGGTCAGCTGGAAGGCCGTGTGAGCTACTT
>CAZMHW010000706.1:0-2119 GCA_964566105.1 uncultured Akkermansia sp. | reverse complement strand
GAGCAGCACCAGGCTGCGGTTGCTGAGGTTATTGAGGATGCTGGCCGTTTCGTTCATCTCCACCATAAAGGTAGATTCGCCCGAGCTGATGTTATCGGTGGCGCCTACGCGGGTAAACACCTTATCCACGATGCTGAGCTCTGCGGCTTTAGCTGGCACAAAAGAGCCGATCTGCGCCATCAGCACAATGAGCGCGGTTTGGCGCAGCAAGGCCGATTTACCACTCATGTTGGGACCGGTAATCATCATGATCTGAGTGTTGTCGTTATCGAGGTAAACGGAATTGCTCACGTATTCTGTTCCCAAGGGCAATTGTTTTTCAATTACCGGATGTCTGCCTTCCACTATAGCGAGGGCATGCCCTTCTGTAAAATGTGGACGTTTGTAATTGTTTTGCGAAGCCAACAGGGCAAAGCCACAAAACACGTCCAGTCGTGCCATTAAATTGGCGTTAAGCTGAATGGGAGGAATGTAGTCGGCCAGATCGCGTACCAGGTTTTCAAACAACTGGTGTTCTATGGACATTATTTTTTCTTCCGCGCCTAATATTTTTTCTTCGTATACTTTTAATTCAGGGGTGATGTAACGCTCGGCGTTGGTCAGTGTTTGTTTACGGATCCATTCAGCAGGTACCTTATCCTTGTGAACATGCGTAACTTCCAGGTAATACCCGAATACATTGTTGTAGGCAACTTTTAAAGAAGAGATGCCTGTTTTTTCTACCTCGCGTTGTTGGATTTGCAGTAGATAATCTTTTCCGTTAAAAGCAATATTGCGCAATTCATCCAGTTCAGCATTCACGCCTTTTGCCATCACATTTCCCTTCAACACATTTACAGGCGCGTCTTCGTTCAATTCGTTGTCAAGACGTTCTAAAATTAACTGGCAGGGATTTAACTGATCCGCAATTTTTTGAAGGGTAGGGTTGGAGGCTGATTTTAGTTTTTCTTTGATCTCCGCGATCATTTGCAAAGAACGTTTTAAGTGTACCAGCTCCCTTGGATTTACTTTAAAGGCCGCCACTTTGGAGATGAGGCGTTCCAGGTCACCCACTTCTTTGAGAGAAGAAACCAGCTCATCGCGGACTTCTTTTTCGTTTTCAAAATATTCTACCGCGTCCAAACGTTCGTTAATGGCGTCAATGTTCTTCAGTGGAAGAGCCAGCCAGCGTTTTAATAAACGGGAACCCATGGGGCTCACAGTTTTGTCAATCACATCGATCAGACTTTTTCCGTTTTCATGGTTACTGCCGTATAATTCCAGGTTGCGGATAGTGAATTTATCCAGCCACACGTAATTGTCTTCTTCAATGCGGCTAACCTTGTTGATGTGTTTTAATTTATCGTGTTTGGTTTCGCTGAGGTAATGCAAAATCGCGCCACAGGCGTGAATGGCAAGGCGCTGGTCTTCTATACCAAAACCCTTTAATGAAAGCGTGTCAAAATGTTTGGTCAGACTTTCGTACCCATAATCGTAAGTAAAAGCCCAGTCATCCAGTCCAAAACAATAAAAACGCTCACCGATCAGATCGTTGAGGTCGTTGCGTTTTGATTTTTCGTAAAGTAATTCGTTGGGTTTAAAATTCTGAATGAGTTTTTCAATATAAGCGGTGGAACCCTGCGCTACTAAAAATTCTCCGGTAGAGACGTCACAGAGTGCCAGTCCGGCCTCTTCTTTTTCCAGGTGTACAGAAGCCAGGAAATTATTTTGCTGGTGATTTAAGATCTTATCGTTAAAACTAACGCCGGGAGTAACAAGCTCTGTAATTCCCCTTTTTACGATTCCTTTTACCATTTTGGGATCTTCCAGCTGGTCGCAAATGGCCACGCGGTAACCTGCACGCACCAGTTTAGGGAGATAAGAATCCAGGGAGTGGTGCGGAAATCCCGCCAGTTCAATGTGTGAGGCCGAGCCATTGGCCCGTTTTGTGAGTACAATACCCAGTACTTTAGATGCTTTTACAGCGTCTTCTCCAAATGTTTCGTAAAAATCACCCACCCGGAATAACAAAATCGCATCAGGGTATTTCGCCTTGATGGTATTGTATTGTTTCATTAATGGGGTCTCTTTTACTTCAGTCGTCTTGCTCATAAATCAAAGCTAAAATACACTATTCACG
>CAZMHW010000705.1:0-2120 GCA_964566105.1 uncultured Akkermansia sp. | reverse complement strand
GGCCTTTTCTGTTCAGCAAGAACTTCGCCCTCTTCTCGAGTTCACTACAGGAACTGAACAGGTGAAAAATTCCCTGCAGCACCATATCAAAAATCTGAGTTTCTGTTATACACTCGAACCACAACTTCTTGGTTTTTTTGAACGCACTTTTCCAAATGCCTCAATCCGCCACGCAGGAGCGGTGGCCATAAATCTGTTCTTTAGTCAGCATTCCTTACTTTCGGCGAATTTGTTTCTCACCATTGGCGATGGTTGGATGGAACTCGCCGCCAAAGAAAACGCTGAGCTTTTGTTTTACAACGTATTTAATTTCGAAAACAACGAAGATATTCTCTATTACCTGCTGTTTACCATGGAGCAGTTTGATTTAAATCCGCTTCAGGTAAAATTGATCATTGCAGGGCAAAGACCCGTTACCGATGAGTTATTCAGGAATATTAAAAAATACATTAAGTCGGTTGGTTTTTGTATTCTCGATCCTTCCGTTAATCTGAACGGAGAGCTGTCTGAATTGCCAAAGCACTATTACTTCACTCTTTTAAATCAACACGTATGCGAATTATAGGCGGCACGCATAAGGGAAAAACAATCAAGGTTCCCAATGATCTGTCGTTGAGGCCAACTACAGATTTCGCGAAGGAAGGTTTATTTAATATTTTATCAAACCGTTACGATTTCGGGGAACTTGAAATACTCGATTTATTTAGTGGTACAGGCCATATTTCCCTCGAATTCGCGTCCAGAGGTTCAGAAAATATCGTGAGCGTAGATAAGAATTTTAAATGTTCAGGTTTTTTGCGTGCCGTAAGTAAGGAAATGAACTTTAACATCAACGCGGTGAAAGCGGACGTATTTGAGTTTTTGAAAAGTACCCATTTAAAATTCGATCTTATTTTTGCCGATCCTCCCTACGATTTAAACGAAATCCCCGACATACACCGCCTGGTGTTTGAACGGGACTTACTTAAAGAATCGGGAATCCTGATCATAGAACATGGTCCGCGAACCAAACTCGATACCTTGCCGGGATTTCAGCAACAGCGTAAATACGGTAATGTGAACTTCAGTTTTTTTGATGCGGTCAAAAAATAGAAGTCGCACACACTTTCGGGATTTAATCCCATAAATGTTGCTTAATTCTCCTGAAAATCAGATTTGACCGTGTTTAGAAGCTTATTTTATCACGCCAATTTCACGGCCTATTTCACCAAACAATTGTTTCACACGTTTTCCGGTAACGTCGTCACCTGTAGCGCGGATATATGTGTCGGTTAAGGTCATCACATTTTGATGGAAGAATTTTTTCATTTCATCCACCATCATGTCTTTTGTCCAAAGATCTATTCTGAGCGTGTTGTTTTCTTTTGCGTCCCACAGGGCAATCATTAAACTTTTACATTCACTGGCTTCTCCTGTATCCGGGGCATTCCATTGAATGCTGTGAGGCAAATTATTTTCGTCAACAGTAACTTTAAAATTTATTTCACTGGTCTTCATCTTTTTTATTCTCCTAAAATTTTGAATTCAATTCTTCTGTTTTGGGCGTATTCCAATTCACTGCATGGATGCACGTCGCTGCAGGCGTTTAAGGGTTTCGATTCTCCATAACCTTTGGATATAACACGTTTTCCATCAATTCCACTACGCACAATGTAATCCTTTACCGTTTGTGCTCTTAACTGACTGAGTTTTAAATTAGCGGCTTCACTTCCTTTGTTATCGGTATGCGCACCCACTTCAATAGTTAACTTGGTATTGGCATTTAAAACCAGAACAATTTTATAAAGTATCTCCTTTGCCTGAGGCGTTATATCGTATTTGCTGGTTTCAAAGAAAATATTCTCTACAATGGATTTAACAGGTGTGCTGGTGGTATTTAAACTTCTTTTTTCGGAACCAGTGCCATTTCCCGGACTGTTCTTTTCGCCAATCAACTCCAGCCAGGGGTCCTCCAATTCCACATCTCTTAAATGAGACAACTCGGCATTAACCGGTTTATAAGAAAATTTGGTTCCCTTTTGATGTGTCATAATCTTAATAAGATTATCGTCACTGCTGTAAATTAGAATATTCTTGAACACATCTAAAATATTGTCGGTGTTCTCAGCACTCAGGTAGAA
>CAZMHW010000704.1:0-2121 GCA_964566105.1 uncultured Akkermansia sp. | reverse complement strand
GGTATTATCTGGTGCTCGGTAAGGGTTCTTTCAGAAGACTACAGAGATCCTTCTACAAGGAAATAAAAATCTACTCAGTCCTGCCTTAAAATATTTCTTACCTTGATCAAAATTTAATACAGGGAAAAAAATATGAAAAGTGTATTTAACGCCAATGACGCCGCTGAATTGATCAGCCGGATCGATAAACTAACGTCCACAACCAAAGCCAATTGGGGAACCATGAGTCCTGAAAAAATGCTGGCTCACTGTAACGTTACCTACGAAATGGCTTATGAAAACAAACACCCCAAACCCAGTGGATTTAAAAAGTTTATTCTAAAGGCATTTGTAAAAAACATTGTGGTGAGTGAAAAACCTTATAAAAAGAACAGTCAAACAGCGCCCGAATTTATAATCACAGACAGCCGTATCTTTGAAACTGAAAAAAAACGCCTTGTGGATTACATTCACAAAACCCAGCAATTGGGAGAAAACTATTTTGAAGGCAAAGAATCGCATTCTTTTGGTCCCTTAACAAAAGAGCAATGGAACACCATGTTTTACAAACATCTGGACCATCATTTGACACAATTTGGTGTGTAACTGGCAATGAATTATTCATTAAAGGAAAGATGTTTATACAGCTCTCAATTCTGAACACTAAACAAGTTTAGAATGTAAAAACAACACATGTCACAAAAGAAAAAAGAATACTCACCTTTTAAAAAACACTTTTGGATTCCTTTTGGCCTTTCATTATTAATAATTGCCATAGGAATCTTTATGACCCTTACAGATCAAACAGATCTGGCCTATTATAAAGGAAGGCTCAGTGGGCGACAAAATTACGTTTTGACAGGTCCTGTAGTAATAGTTTTTGGAACTCTCTTAAGCATCGTCTTTCTTTATATAAAAAGATATTTAAAATAAATCTCTTTTCGCCCTTATTTATGTTCTGCCCTTGTTGGTGTTTTCACCAACAAGGAAAACAGTTAAACACCTTATCTTTTAATAGAATAAATAAATGATACCTTCGGCCAAATACCACGAACTTTCCTACTACACACTTTCGTTGCAGGACGAGGAATTCATTCATCAGCATGTGGTTGATGCTTACACTGCCCAAACAGCCGACTCGCAGACTAAAAACATCAGTCTTTTTTCCGCACTCGCCGGACTCTATTTGTTCCTTGAAAAAAACTACACCGGCAAACAAGTGCAGGAGGCGCATCAGATCATGGCATCACGTACTAAGAATTATCCAAAACTAAACTTGCCTGAACAAAGAGGCGATCTTACCGTTGATGACGTATTGGCCGAACCTCAGGGGCTAAAAAGAAAAGAAATGATCAAACGCTGGTGCGTTTCCGTTTGGGATGTTTATGCTAACAATCATAAAGAGATCATCTTTCGAACCAATGCATTATTAGCAGAACATTAGCAATGTATAGCCCCGTTTCATATTTTCACAAACAAAACAGACCCGAATCAATAAAATCTTATTTTTGTTCTATGTTTAAAATTGCGTCTCTGAGCCTGCTTTTAATTTTAAGTCTAAATTCACTGACGGCGCAGATCGTTTTTATTCCCGGTCCCCCGCTCGAAACCTCTTCGAGCAGAGAAACGGGTTTTTTACCCGGTAAAAAATTTCCCATTTACAACACCATCAATTCCTATAATTTTAACGGACTAACCCTTCGGGTGGAAGTGATGGACAAAAGAGGGCGCTTGAATTTAAAAAAAGTAGAGTGTTCTTATATGCCCATTGGAAACTACAGTGATCTCGCCGAACCGGAATTTATGCTGAAATTTATGGACTACGTGAGTACAGTATTTAAACAGGCTAATATCCGTATCGATTCAACGTCTGAAAATGTATTGCAGCTTAAACTCGAAGCCATTGATTGCCGCCTCATCGGGTTCGGGGAAATTACCGCGCACGGTTTATGCCAGATGAGCGTGGTGTATCAGGGTGACGAAAAAACCTATTGTGTGGACATGACAGATAAAGACAAACACGCACCTATTCCCAGCAATTCAGTAATCACCCGAAAAACCGGCATTCGTGTAATGGGCTCAGCCGCCATTCGTGAAGTATTGGAGCAGTTTTTAACGGATTTGAAGACTAAAGAATAAATT
>CAZMHW010000703.1:0-2123 GCA_964566105.1 uncultured Akkermansia sp. | reverse complement strand
AGAAGGATTAATTGAAAATAGTAAGCCCTTCCTCGGCAGTAGTTGAGAGAAGGGCTTTTTTTTGGGTAAGAGGCGTTAATCATAAACTAACACAAATTTAGGCTATAATACACCAAAAACAGAGCCACAGAACGGATTTTCTGCACAGGTGAAACCGTGCGCATAAAAAAAGCATATTTCCACGGAATTAATTCTCATTTTTGAGATATAAAATGAGAAAAAGAGCAGTCATAAAAGAACTACGTGTAACAATTCCCGGCACCTTAAACAGGCTCAGAAATAGTGTCTTATTTATTTTTTTTCAATTTTGCGTTTGCCCTCTGAACGCTCAAACTCTTGAGTTTAAGAACTACACAACGCTAAATGGCCTGTTAACCGACAAACTATACAATGTTCGTCAGGATAAACAAGGATATCTTTGGATATTTTCGGAATACGGTACTTTAAAATATAACGGACGTGAATTCAGACAAGTACTTAAAAATTTACCGATAGAAGATTCTTTCATTTATACTTTCTTTGAAAACGAAGATGGAAAAAAATGGCTGGCAAACTCAAGAGCGAAGATTTATGAGGTAAGGAATGACAGTGCTATTCTTGTTCCGGGAATTGAAAAAATATCTGAAGAGTTGCATAATTCAGTGAGTGAAATAACCACACTCTATGTAGATAGTTTAGCCAGCATATATGCAATAACCAAAGGACAGAGTTACAAATTTGAGAAAAAGAACGGAAAGTACCAGGCTTATTCCATCAATGAGAAAATAAAACCAAATTGCATACTTGTGCATACTCTGCGGTTCGGAAACAATTTTCTTCCGGTGTTAGCAAAAAGCAAGCTGGACGAGTACCGGAATCTCTGTGAAGAAACGGGGATTTATCTGCAATTACCAGACGATTGGAAGGCAGAACTAATTCGACTCCCTTCTGCATATTTACAACTGCCGGTGAAAAACATGAAATTAATTAATGGTTCGGTTTATTTCAGTTGTCTCAATTTTATTTACAGGGTAAAACCAAATGATACCGGAGATCCAACTATTTTAAAGATTAAAACTTCCCCGGTAATTAATTACACCAAAGATCACCGAAATCACCTATGGGTTGCCTGTTTGAATGATGGCTTGTATGAACTGGATGACAGAGACTCGTTAATTAACCATTATTTTGCGAATACAACGGTAAATGATGTTTTAATAGATCACGAGAATGGGTTATGGGTTTCTACAAAGGGAAAGGGTTTATTTCATTGTGATAACGTGGATAATCTGCACTTTAGGATTAAAAGCCTGGAAGGATCGGATGTGTCGCTGATGAAGGTTCTTAATTCCAGACTCTTTATCGCGGATATTAAGGGCCAGATTTTTATGGAGGCAAATGGCCATGTAAGTAAAGTTTGTGATTCAATTAATGACGAACCATTAGACATAAGTGCGCACGGGAATAGTTATGAAGTAGTTTACAGATTCCATGCAAAAAAATACAAACTAAAAGACAGGCGTTTTGTACTTGAAAAAGTATTGTCGGAACCAACTCATGTGAAATTACCGACTGTTTTGTATACTATTCCGAAGAGCAAAGACACCGTAATTAATATATGGCGCCAGGGTGTGGTTTATTCTGTGAATGACGTTGGAGAAAAGCAGGTAGATGTTGGCAGGAGAATAACGGCGGCGGCACTTATTGGTAATGAGTTATGGCTGGGAACTATTAATGGAGTATACCCTTACAAATCGTTTTTTACGATCCCGAGTAAAGAAGTTGGGCTCGGACTTATACCCGACAAAGAACAATTGGAGAGACCCGAATATCTTGAACCAACAGAGAATTGTAAAATTCCGGAACTTGTTGTGGATGAAGATAATAATCTTTGGGCTTGTAGTTCGGGAAATGGGTTGTTTAAAATTAAGGATTTTAAATTGGAATCTTACAAGGCTGAAAACGGTTTACCAAGCAATTTTGTAAACCATGTAAGTTTTACGAAAGATCATTCGATGCTTTTGTCTTGTAATAAAGGCGTTTTTATTTCCCACCGGGATAAAATTAACGGCGCGTATAAAACGTGGGAAAATATTAAAAATTTTTCCAAACGAACTACTCATATTTTATTTCAACATCCTTAA
>CAZMHW010000702.1:0-2123 GCA_964566105.1 uncultured Akkermansia sp. | reverse complement strand
ACATCAGCTGGGATGGATTGGGTAAATTAAAAGTGGCCAAAAAACTATTCAGTGGTATCATTGTGCGTCACGCCTATAAGAGTACGTATAACATTAACGGATTTTCGAATAACATTCTTTATAATACCTCCTCGGGTGCTCAGGATCAACGTATGCCGGTGGCTCAATCTATAGGCACGGTAAATATCCGTTCTAACTTTGTGCCGTATTACACCATTGGTTCGGTAACTATGAGTGAGCGTTACGAACCGTTAATCAAATTTGATTTTAAATTCAATAAACCGGGATGGTCTGGTAACCTGGAGACGCGCCGCGATAAGTCCACGAGCCTTAACCTAACTGCCTTTCAGATCATTGAGACAAAAGGCCAGGAGTACATCATAGGTGCGGGGTATATGATTCCTAAACTCCGGGTTAATTTCAAAATTCAGGGCAAGCCTTTGGAGAGTAACCTGAATATTAAATTAGATTTAAGTTTCCGTAAAAATATTTCCGTGATCCGGCAGGTAGAAACTGGTTTAAGTACGCCTACCGGCGGAACCAACATTATCACCCTGCGTTCTTCGGCAGATTATATGTTAACGCCTAATATTACTCTAAGGTTATTTTACGATTGGGTGCGCACAAAACCACAAACATCTGCGTCCTTTCCAACCTCAAGTACCAATGGCGGTTTCAGTTTAAGGATCACTTTCCAATAAAAATCAACAGAATCCCTAAAAGGAGTTCCCAGATTTAAAAAAACCGTTACATTTGTACCACAAAAAAAATAAATATGAATTTTCCAGCAGAACTTAAATACACAAAAGACCACGAGTGGGTAAAAATTAATGGTAGCGAAGCAACAGTAGGTATTACTGATTTCGCTCAACGTGAATTGGGAGACATCGTTTACGTGGACGTAAATACCTTGGGAGAAACAGTTGAAAAAGAAGCTGTTTTCGGTACCGTGGAGGCTGTTAAAACCGTGAGTGATCTTTTTATGCCTTTAACAGGTGAAGTAACGGAAGTGAATAAAGACATTGATTCAGCTCCTGAAAGCGTAAATCAGGACCCATATGGAAAAGGCTGGATGATCAAAATTAAAATTGCCAATGCTGCTGAGATTTCAGAATTACTGAGCGTGGAGGATTATAAAAAACTGATCGGAGCCTAGTCTCCATCTGATAAAACTAAAACCCTTTTGAGTTCTGCTTAAAAGGGTTTTTTTGTTGCGCATGGCTTCTTTTATCTATAAACATCCCCTTCCGCTTGCCATTCTCTGGGCACTCATCATCTTTGGCTTGTGTGCCACTCCCGGCCAGTACATTCCAAGTGCCGACTGGCTGGAATTACTCAGCTTCGATAAATTTGTGCACGGGGGTATGTTTTTTATTTTAACCACGCTTCTCTTGCTGGTTGCCTTTCAATACAAACAAACAAAAACAGCTCTTTTTATCTATTTTATTTCCGCTGTGAGTTACGGTGCTTTACTTGAACTGATGCAGGCTACTTGCTTTAGTAATCGCAGCGCTGATTGGAAGGATATTGTCGCCAATACCTTTGGCTGTGTAATTGCCTTTGTCTTTACAAATAAAATCAAAAAAGGATTCGACACGGTGTTGCAAAATGCAAATTAAGTATGAGGCGGAACTATTTGGGCTTGTAAACCGGAGTTTGTTTTTTAGGATTCGGTTTGTTCTTTTTCGATAACTCTCCCTGCTCGTTACGCGCGTCAATGTCTTCAATAGTTATCCATTTTCCTTTTTTTTGTTCCAGCGCATCAAAACTTCCATCCGGACCATAATACTGAAACTGTCCATCCAAAACACTGCCTTCTTGTTTTGAGCCCAGATGGCTGTATACGATTTGTTTCCGCTTATCATCATATTTCAGGCTCATTGTAACATCTGTGCTGTATTCAAACATCAAACGTTTGGGGTTTTTTCGCGGAAATTTAAAAACATCCTTTCCGAAAACGGCATCCCCGTTCGCCTTAAAATAAAGAACATCCACAAATTTGCGTTGTGTGAGTTTGTCATTTCCGTCCCAGCCTATCAAAGTATAATACCCATCATTTTCCACCAAAAGTGTGTACAGAAAGACAAACAATTTGACATGACTTCCAAACTAGGATTCAGGGG
>CAZMHW010000701.1:0-2130 GCA_964566105.1 uncultured Akkermansia sp. | reverse complement strand
ACTGTGGTTTATTTTGGTTTAGCACCTATTCCACTTATTGTTGATTTGGGTCAGTTATTCCATAATTTTCGCAACGTTGAAATTTTCCAGAAACATCATGTTGGCAAAAACTGGTATTGTAACATGCAGGCTGGTGAAGAGAACAGTATCGTCAAAATTGAAGGCCTACCAGATAAGGAACAAAAGGGTATTTCAGAAGCATTGATTAGATTGAGTACTTCACATTCTATAAACCCTGATGATACATTTGAACTACTTCCTAAGGCCGCGGAAATAAATATTGAATTAGAAAACCCCGATGAGGATGCAATTTTGAGTAAAGCAAAAATGATAGAAATATCAGAAGCTGTAAAATCAGTTTTAGATGACCTATCTGAAAACAGAAGTGGGTTAACCGAAGTTCACCTGTTTGCATCAATTCCATGCGGTTTGGCTTTCTTAATTGGAACCAAGATCTCACCCAACATCCATCCTTATATACAAACTTACCAATATGCTCGTACACGCGAGCCTAAGTATATAAAGGCAATTTTAGTAAAGGGTGAAGTTAATATTGGACGAAAGATCACTGAGGAAGACAAACAACAAGCGGGTGAAAAAAGGAAACTGGCTAACGATGAACTGACCCAGAATATTAAAAAATACTGTGCAATTAATGAAAAAAATTCCGCAAAGCGTATCTGGTATGAAGGTTTATTTCCAACCATACAGTCAGGTGTTATGAGCGAACGTTTTTGGAAAGAGTTGCCTGCAATATGCGCAACCAGTCTAAAGGATGATAGCTTTGACTTTGATTCAGAAGTAATTGACAATGGATTTTATTGGCGTAACCATAAATGGTTCGTTGACGACAATTTCTTCATTTCCATTAACAAGCGTTTGCCCGCAGAAGAAGAACTTAAAAAAGCAATTCGCTTGTTTTTATTCCATGAATCATTGCATTATGCAAAGCACAAACTAACGGAAACGACCTCTATTAATATCGGTAGCTTTCCAAAGGTGTTAGAAACAGCCGATTATCAGGCAGATGTTTATGGTATTTTGAATGAATATGGCTACCATTCTGAAATAAGCGGGGAGGTACTCGATGTAAAACAGTTTTTTCTTGATGCCATAAGAATTGCAACGGAAACTATGTGGAGCTTTGATGACAATGGAGCGCAATTAGAACAAATTCAGGTGAGACGACTGAATCGTTACTTGATATGGTATTGGCAATATGCGCGTATTGAAAAAGATGGTAAATCTCTCGATGATATTATTAGTATTTTCTCCGAAAAACCTGTCATCGAGTTGAACGGATTAAAAACCAAAGAGGAAAACAATCGCTTTTTCTTTTCATTAGAACAACGACGCGATCAGCCACTTGAGATGGCAATTTTTCATGACAACAAAGTAATGCGTAATGGAAGTGCCAGTAATTTGCCAATTGAAAATTTAGTTCAAGGATTTAAAGAATTAAAAGGCAATCTCATTCTTGACGTAATGCGAAGCTTTATAAATCATTAGTAGCTTCTTAGAAATCAACTAGCTTTGATAGTGAAATCTCCAAAGCATTAGCAACCTCAAGCAAAGTATAAAGCGTAGGATTTACTTTACCGTTCTCCAGTTTTTCAATCGCTTGTCTGTCTTTATTACACGCTCTGGCCAGGTCGGCTTGGCTCCAACCTTTTTGTTCCCGGAATTCGATAATCTGCTGTCCGATTTTCTTTTTGAGTTTGTCGCGTGTCACTAAAACAAATGTCAGCTAATTTGTTGACAAGTTTGTCATATTAAAGGTTGACAATTCAAATGCGCTTTTTATATTTGTCATATAATTGTATGACGATGATTAATTTCAGAAAACTAAAAATCCACACAAAATACCGTACAAGAAAATACGATGAAACTAAAATTCCTGAAATCCGTCTCGAAGGTAAATGGCTGGAAGCGCTAGGCTTTAAACAAGGTCAGACTGTTAAGATTAAACAGCAAAAAAATAAATTAACTATTACAGTTGTCAACGAACAAAAACCTGTCCGCCATGCTGCCGCAGGCGTGCGCCTTTGACTGACCGGAGGGAGATGCGCAAACATGCTTGCCCGTCGGCAAGCAACCAATTTGTTTTGCGCGTGGGCATTGCAGCTTATT
>CAZMHW010000700.1:0-2144 GCA_964566105.1 uncultured Akkermansia sp. | reverse complement strand
AATATTAGATAATCCGATGAAGTTTAGACTGAGTAAACTCAAGGCAGGTGTGAAGCTAAAAGTAAAACTTCCATTATTTCCGGTTTGTGCGACCCCTATGCCGTATGGGTAAGAATCCCCGCAGAATTCAGTATGGGCAACTGCATAACCGGAATGAGTGACTTGTACCCTTGTACCACTAAGGTATTCTATACCTTGTGTGTGGGTTACGGCAGTATTGCAGGGGCCAAATTGCCCAAAATAATGCAAGGGGAGCAGCAGAAGTACATATATTAAGGATATAAATTTGTGGTCTGGGTTCACGAATTAAAGGTAGTTGTTTTTGAGCTAAGCCGGACATTTTTTTCTCGCTATCGGAGATGGAGTGTTAAATTTAATAAATGTCAAACTTTTGCAGCCCCACGGGATCTTTTTTTACGAGTTAAAAAAACTAATAGAAAAAAACACTATGTCTATCTAAGTTAATGGAATCTTAATCTAAATTATGCAATAAGTACATATAAGATAACGTTATATAACATACATTTACGTACTTCAAGGTTCTGATTAAAAACCCAAAACATCTTAATTTTTATGACCCAAAAGATTAAATTGATCGTTGCAGAAGAGCAGGAGCTCTTCAGGAAATCGCTCATTTCCCTTCTGAAAACACAGGCTGAATTTGAAGTTGTTTCCGAGGCGTCTAATGGAAGAGAACTGTTAGAGCACTTAAAACACAAACATACCGACATTGTGCTGCTTGACACCGAAATGCCGGTGATGGACGGCAAGGCCTCACTTGAAATTATCAAAAAACGATTTCCCGAAATTAAAGTCATTGTTTTGAGTTCACGCTCGGACACAAGTTTGATGTCTGATTTTATGGCGAGGGGTGCTAACAGTTACATTTGCAAGAGTTGCAGTGTGGCAACACTTTTCCGGGCTATTAACAGCGTTAAAACGGAAGGTTATTTTTTCGACAGTTCTACTTCTAAAGCCTTATTGGAATCTGTTTTGAAAGAAAAAAATGCCAGCACAAAAATTTCTGAAGTAAAGTTTAATGAACGGGAAACCGAAATACTTGTCCGCATATGCGACGGTAAAACCAATAAGGAAATTGCTAATAGTCTTCACTTGTCTTCAAGCACTATCGATTTTTACAGGACCAAGATTTATGGCAAAACAAAATGTAACAACGTCACTGGATTGTTGAAGTACGCGCTCAAAAATGGAATCGTGGCTCTTTCTTAAAGTAGGTCGCTACTAAGGCCCGTAAAATTAGAAATCAGCATAAAAAAGACATAACATACCGCCAGAATACCGGCGAGGGCTATGTCTTTTTGTTTTTTCTGGAAGAAAAACTGGAATATCAGCGCCAGTATAAAACTTACGGAAAAAAAATAAATCAAAAGAAGGGGACTGATACAGGATCCTATCAACAAAAACAACAGCACGTCTCCCCAGCCGATTTTGACATCCAGTATGTTTTGAAATTTTCTTGTTTTAATAAAATAGAACAAGTGCAAAATTAAATAACAGAAAAGGAAATAGGCCAGACAAAATAGAGCGTTTTCCAGCCATTCGTCAAACGAATGCTCTAATAAAAATAAGCTGCAACAAAATACACCAAAGGCCAGCAGTACCCAAATACTGATCAGGCGCTGTTTAAAATCCTGGTAGACAATAAGACCAACGCTAAGCAGTAAACCTATCCAACAGACCAGGATCATGCGTTAGTCTTTGGTAATTTCTTTAATTTCCTCATCCTGATTAATCTGCCAGACATTAAGTTGTCCGTCCTGGTCAAAATCCGTTACGGATAAGGCTTTTACGGTGAAAGATTTGTTGTTGGCTTCCACTATCTCTATTTTATAATTGGCCTTACCGTCTTCGGTAACGAGTTTGGATTGTTCAAATCCCAGGTCTTCCAGACTGTTGGAATATTTGGAGTTGATGTAGAAATAATTTTTCTCGAGATTCAACACATGTTTTAACTGCATTTGCGCCTCGAGCGATTTGGTCCTGCCAATTAAAGGCATGAGCTTGGGAACCGCCATGGATAATAGAATTCCAATGAGTGCCAATACAAGAAGTAATTCGATAAGGGTCATACCTTTTAAGCGGTAAGCACCGATTTTTTTAACGCGCTGTAACATGCTGCTGTA
>CAZMHW010000699.1:0-2144 GCA_964566105.1 uncultured Akkermansia sp. | reverse complement strand
CTCCCAAGTTCGGCGATAGAACTGATGACAATGGCTGTAAGCCCGGCAGCGGGACCGGACACACTGTATTTTGCGCCACTTAAAAGGGTAATCACAATCCCCCCGATAACACCGGCAAGAATTCCCGAAAAGAGCGGTACGCCGCAGGCCATGGCAATACCTAAACACAGTGGTAAAGCAACAAGAAAGACCACAATGCCTGATTTAATATCTGAAAATATAAATTTAGAGTTCATTTTAATTTAAATTTTAATTGAAAAGGTATGCCCTGATAACTAAGAGCATAAGAAGACAAGAAAAATTTAAATTTTAGGAGGAGGAGTGTGGATGTTGCAGGCCAGGTGTCTATAGAGAAAATTACCCGGACTGAATGCTACTTTTTGGGAAGTAAAAAAGTAAGTGTAGTTGGAAGAAAAAAAGTAATCAAAATCGGATTCTGTATCGTCGTTGTCATCCCCGTCGGTGTTGTCACCATCCCCATCGTCTGGCTCAGTTTGTTTCATTTTTTTTGCCATTTCCACACGGTGTCCGGGTGTTTCCTCTTCAAGCGAAGGGAAATATTGCACTACGGTAAAGAGCATACCGAGCAGGAAAATAGAAATAAATAGTAAACGTAACTTTTTCACCAGAAAACAAATCTAGGTAAAAATGCCAGAAAACAAAACTAAAAAAAGCACAAAATAGAATTGCTGTATGTGAGATCGTTAGAAACACTCTCCAAACGTAATGTAGATGCCTTGATTAAAATGATTGGAATAACCGTAATCCAGGCGTATGTTGAGTTTCTCTTTTTCCAGCATAGAAAAGCGTAAACCTGCACCATAACTGTATTTGAGATTGGTTGCGCTGAGATCGGACCGGTTATTGTATACATCGCCAACACCGCCAAAGATACAGGTACTGAAACGTCCTTGTAAATGAATACGGTATTCAGTGATAAAAGAAATCATGTTGTTTGCCCTGAATCTGCCCTGATAAAATCCACGCATGTTGTTGGGGCCGCCAAAGGCAGCCAGTTCTTTTAAAGGCACAACTGCTCCGTAAGTTTCGTAGTTGTACAATTGCATGGCGACAATCTGACCCTTTGTTATTTTTTTGAAGTAACGGATATCGGTGATCCATTTGTAAAGATCGTACGAGGACAATAGTTCTTTTCTGAAATTAGTCAGTTGTGATAAGACGTAGGTTCCCTTGCTTGGCCAGAATGCTGAATTACGTGTGTCGTAACTCAGACTCAGTCCCAGTCCTGAAACCTGATACGGGTTTTTACCCGAAAAATGCGCGGTATCGAATTCGCCGCCACTATGATAGTTTATGCGGTACACATTCTGGTATTCGTACAAGGCACCGATAAATAAGTTTTTACTTATTTTCTTTTTGATGTGCGGGCTGGCGTAGGCCTGTTCGTAAAGATAATGCTCAAAAGGTCTATCGGTAGTATTTGGACCTATGCCCCAGAATTTATCTGGAAAATAGGTGTGTGCCAGCTGACATAAAAAAATGTAGTTTTCTTTTGGAAAATAAATGGCGGCATCGATAGCCTGAATGTTTTGTTTACGTGTAGTTATAAATCCTATTCCCTGAATAATAGAAGTGCGGATGGTTGTATCGCTGTTATGGGTTGTTTTAAAAGTCAATGAGCCGGAAATTCCCAGAGCGTAGCCCATTTCAGGCGTTTTAAAAACTACGGGCAACACCAGTTTATTCACTTTTTTGCTGGTGTCTAATTTAATCTGTGCCTGAAAAGAGAGCACATGCACACAGAGCAATGAAATGAGCTTCACTGCGTAAACGCTGATCTTTGTCCCCTGATACCCCATTCTTAGCTATCCATCAGTTTTTTGCGAGTAGCCCAATAATAAAATATAGGAAAGATAAGAAGCGTAAAAACCGTAGCCGTTACCAAACCTCCGATGATGACAATGGCCAGGGGTTTTTGTGATTCAGAGCCAATGCCGGTGGAGAGTGCAGCCGGCATCAAACCAATGGCAGCCATCAGGGCAGTCATAATTACGGGTCTTGTTCTGGCTTTCACGGCTTCGAGTATGGCTACCGGAAGTTTGAGCTGCTTTTGCAGATTGGTATGAAATTCCGAAATCAGAATCACACCGTTTTGAATACAGATACCGAACAGGGCAATAAAC
>CAZMHW010000698.1:1801-2148 GCA_964566105.1 uncultured Akkermansia sp. | reverse complement strand
GTCCTGTTCAGCTTCGCATCAATAATTCAAGCGATCCAAAAGCACCAGGACAATTAAAAAATCATTACGCCCCAAAAAAACCCTTGTTTGTAGGCGATCTAAAAGAACTCATACCTAAATACACTACTAAGAAAATCACAGTTCTTTGTTTTGGTAAAGAACCCGAACCTCGTGAAAAAATTCAGATTCTTAACCTATCCAAATCACAAAACCCAGAAGAAGCCGCTCTGAATCTTTTCAAATTTTTAAGACTTGCCGATGAAAACTCAACTGAATTAGTGCTTTGTCAGAGTTTGCCCGATAAAGGGTTAGGCAGAGCCATTAACGACCGCTTAAAACGCGCTTCT
>CAZMHW010000698.1:0-1791 GCA_964566105.1 uncultured Akkermansia sp. | reverse complement strand
TAAACTGATTCTATTCCAGAATCAGCTTCTTTGAAATCAAATTTTGTTTGCTTTTAATTTGTAAGGTGTAAATTCCGGATTTTAAGAGTGACAGGTCAATAATGCAATCCTGACCGCGGATACTTCGCATCAGAGACACTCTGCCACTGACATCGAGTAAAGAAATCACAAATTCATCTTCTTTCGAAAAACTCAAACTTAAATTTTTAGAAACCGGGTTGGGAAAAAAAGTGAAATGAAAATCAGCAGAACCTTCTGCTAAACCTAATGGTGCAAGTGCCGTATACCAAATAGGCGAGGTCATAATCCACTGACCATCGCTTTGTTTGATCTCAGCAAAATAATAATACTCTTTTCCTGAAACAATGGAATTATCAGTAAACGTTGTAGTATTGTTTTGATTGGTAATATGCACGATCTCTGCCCACAAACCACCACTGTTTTTATTTCCACGCCAGATCTTAATGGTATCTGCTTGTTCTCCATCCGGGTCATTGTGAGTTACGTTAAAAGTTGGATAAACACTTCCTCCAACTATTGATCCCATGATGTTCCCGTTAAAATTAAAATCAATTTTTGCATTGGAATCATCGCTGCCGTAAAAATGCATCTGCTGCATGGCTGTAATTAAATTGGCACGACTAAGCGAGGGAGCCAGAATTACGAGGCGGCCACCGTTACTTCTTCCAAAATTGGTGTAGTGATTGTCATGATCGTATCCAATCCCTAAATGATAACCCTGATACAAAAGTTTTTTATAGTAATTGAAATAATTTCCCTGAGAATAATCGGCGTAGTTGGTTGCCGTGCTGGTTGCGAGACCACTGCGCAAGGGTACTCCCACAATCGCGCTATCATAAGCTGCATTGTAGGGGGCGTTTGAAAGAGCTGTCGCGTAAGTTCCATCGGTAGTAAAATCACTAAAATCGGGGTGTGCCAGATAACAAAAGGCATTTGGATTATTTTTTACCCTTTTAAACAATGCATCGTAATCGCTTTTCGCATTGTAAAGATCGTAGTTGTTTCCGGTTACATCGGGTACCGAACTTTCCCAGCCGAACAGCTGATTAAACCCATAAATAATAACATGTCCGTTATACTGTGAAGAAACCCCATATTCCATGCCAAATAAGGCTAGGAAAGAACCGTCCTGGTTGGCGGCATTGGCCATATTTAAACCTGCCTGATATCGCGGTAGTTTAAAGCCGGGATTATGATTGCTTGAATAGTGATTGTGTTCCGAAATACCTAAAAAGTCAAAATCATTACTAAGTTTGGCGTACGCGTAACTTCCATCGGGCCTTCCCACGCCCGAACTAAGTGAGTCTTTGTTTCCATCACTAAAAGCGGTGTGGGCATGCAGGTTCCCGAAATAATAATTATAAGACTGTCCGGATAAAACAACAGAAAAACAAACCAACAGGGAAGCAAAGAGTTTGGGTCTCATAAAATAAAAATAAGAATTTTTTATTAAAACGAGGCACGAAACAAAATCCGGAAGGAACTTATTTTTTGTAAATAAGGGCTACAGCGTAGGCGTTAACCCCTTCTCCATTGCCCACATAACCTAATCCGTCATTGGTCGTGGCTTTGATAGAAATTTCGTTTTCTGTCACTTCCATGATAGGAGCCAGAATCTTTTGCATTTCCTTAATGTGAGGATTTACTTTGGGCGCTTCCAGACTCAAGGTGGCGTCGACGTTTCCTATGGCGTAATTATTCTGTTTTAGCAAAGCCACCACCTCGGCAAGCAATAACTTACTATCGGCGCCTTTGTACTTAGGATTGGTG
>CAZMHW010000697.1:0-2152 GCA_964566105.1 uncultured Akkermansia sp. | reverse complement strand
AAACGCCGAGGTTACAGACAAACAAATTGAATTCAACTAATTAAAAAGTGATGAAAAAGTAATCCGTACCACCCGTTTTTACGAGCAGGAAATAAAAAATCTCGAAAACGAGCTGGCGGAGTTGCGCGCAGTAAACTATAAAAACAAAAGTGAAAGAGCCATTAAACAAAACATGGTGCAAACACTGCAACGTGAATGGGAAGCTTTAGAAACAAAATTAAAAACATCCCTGAGCAACCGCGTTAACCAAACCAATAACGAGATCATCAAAATCAAAAATGAGATCAGGGAAATTGAAGAAAAATTAAATGTGCAACACGATGCTTTTTATGGATTCCTTGAAAAGAATGTCAAAAACTGGCATCAGAACATTGGTAAAGTTGTAAATGAAAAATTACTTTTCAGAACAGACATTTCTCCTGAATTAAAGGAAGAGACCGCTAATACACTTTACGGCATCAGTCTGAACCTGGAACCGGTTGAGATTGTTTCCAAATCCATTGAAGAGTATCAGTTCGAAAAAAACGAACGCTTGGCCAGTATCCGCGATCTGGAGGAATCACTGAATCAGTTCCAGGCTGCGAATAACGAAGAAAAAATGCTGGCTGCCGACAAATTCGGTAAACAGCTAGGTGAATTAAAAGAAGATGTAAAAGTACTTACCTACTCTCTGGAACTTGCCGAAAAACGCGAACAAAAATTAGGTCATGAACTGGAAGACTGGAACAGCCGCGCCGGAAAAGAAGTTGAACAATCCCTCAGCGGTAACCGTCAGCGGTTAAACATCATTGAAGAAGAATTAGCCATTTTAACCAAAAAGAAAAATGTGCTTATCAACGATTTTAATACCCAGTTTGAAAAATTAAAAGTCTACAATGAAGAGCGTCTCGCTGAATTAAAAGAAAGACAGGAGATGGAAATTTCTGAACTCGAAGTAGAAAAAAAGAACCAGGTAAAAGAATTCGAAAATAAAGAAGACGAATTATCAAAAGAGAAAGACAGTAATTTCAAAAGTAAAGGAGTGGACGCCAAGCAGCTTAAACAGGTAGAAGGGCGCATGAAAGAACTTCAGGAAACACTCAAAGAAATTGAACAATACTCCCAGATCATTCACGATTATTTAAAAGACAAACGCGAAACATTTGACCGTTTGCCGGATCTGATCCAGAAAAAAGAAGAGTTTGTAAAAAGTAACAACGACCTGGCCGTTCAATTAGAGGAAGCTACGCGTAAATTCAACATGAAACGCATGGAGCTAAACAAACAGAAACGTGCTTTTGACGAGGAACTGATTGACTTTAACAATGGGATCAATTTTTACAGTAATAACTTCCGTGAAACACCGGTATACACCAAATACGCGGAAATCATTGAACGCGCGGAGTCCAAGCGTACCAATTACCACATTATGGACCTGTGTACGCAATTGCTGAAAAATGACTCTCACTTTAACGAAGAATACGGCGCTTTTCAGCGTTACGTGAACGAGTTTGCCGGTAAATTCAGAATAGACAATCACTTTAACTTCGTGATCCGCAACGATGCGACCCAGGGCGAATACGAGCGTTTTGCCCAAAACCTGCGTTCTTTCATTAACGAAAACAAAATTGAATTATCTATTGCGGAGACAGCCACTCAAATTGGATTGGTTACCGATAGCATCGCCACCAAAGTAAAAGAACTCAGTGGACAAAAAGACAAAATTCAACACATCATCGGTTTAATTGCCGAAGACTTTAAAAAAGCTGAATTTGAAGAAAGTAAACTGATCGAGTTTATTAAAATCCGTCTTGAAGAGTCTGACAATAAAGTCTACCGCTTGTTAAAACGCATCCAGGAATTCCGTGAAGAAAACGGACTGGTATACAACGAAGGTTTATTTAATACCGACTTCGCTACAGGTCAAAAGCGTGAGATCAGCGGCCGTGCTGTTAAACTACTGGAACAATTAAGAACCGCTATTAAAGAACAGGAGCAGGAAGAAATCCGTTTGCAGGACCTCTTTGAATTGAAATTCAACATTAAAGAAGGTATGAATGAAACCGGATGGACACATAAAATTGACAGCATCGGTAGTACCGGAACCGACATCCTTGTAAAAGCGATCATTTACATCACCCTGTTACACGTATTTATTAAAGAGTCTTCACAC
>CAZMHW010000696.1:0-2169 GCA_964566105.1 uncultured Akkermansia sp. | reverse complement strand
TAAAAAGACTAGCATGAAGACGCCTAACGTCAGACCGTAAATGGGCGTGGTAATAAAGATGTTTCTGCCGGTTGCGTCGTGCATGAAAAATTGAGCGGTGAAAGCGAGTAGAATTAAAACGTGATTTTTAACTTGTTTTGTTTCTCCACTGTATATTTTATAAAACTGAATTCCCGCAAAAAACAGGGGAAAATAAAGAAGGAGTGGCACCCACTTAAAAATGTCCTTTACCGACTCATTCTGGAAAAATGTCGCCAGACTTACCAAAATAAAAATTACTAGGATCCCAATAGAATCAATATGTTTTAATAACTGCGCACGGAAAAGAATCACCATAAAAATATAAAAGAGAAGCTCAATGGTAAGTGTCCAGTAAGAATCATCTACATGTGGAAGGCCAAGGTAAAACTGAAACATGGTAAGGTTACCTAAAAAGTCGCTGAAGTGAAGCTTAGGAAAATCAATAATCGTGTAATGATAATAAATGTTGATGAGGATGAATGTAAGCGTGAGACATGCCCAATAGGTAGGGTACAAACGGCAAAACCGGTTTATAATAAATTCTTTGCTGGTTTTAATTTTAGAGAGGCTCATGAAAATCACGAAACCACTAATGATAAAAAAAAGATCAACACCCATGTCTCCCACCCTGAAGTAAAAATTACTGTCAGGTCGGCCCCAGGTAAAATGAAAGAAAACAACCATTAAAGCGGCAATTCCTCTTAATGCGTCTAACTCTTTATATCGTGAAACCTGGTTCATGTGGATTTTCTGCGCATGATTCTGAGTCGGAAACAACAGGCATCAGAAGGTAGTAACTTATTTATAAGTATCAATGAGGTAGATGAGTGCTCCGATAGCCGCGCCACTTAGTTCGAGTTCGCGTTTATTCACCTTATCAAAAGTATCGGCTGCAGTATGGTGAATGTCGAAATAACGTTGCGTGTCGGGTTCAAATCCAATACACGGCACTCCAAGTTTTTCAAGCGGACCAATGTCGGCGCCGCCACCTTCTTTTTCAAAACGGTCAACCAAATAAGGACTAAACAAGGGTTTCCATTGCACCGCGAGATTATACAGGCCATTAACCGTGTCAATTCCAAACCCCCGGGGAGTATATCCTCCTGCATCCGCTTCGAGAGCTGCCAGGTGTTTTTCGTTTTTTTCTTTAGCAAATTGGGCGTAGGCAGTTCCGCCGGCAAGTCCATTTTCTTCATTCATAAATGCAACGGCGCGAATAGAGTGTTTGGGTTTAATACCCAGTTTTTTAAAGGCTGCCAATAGTTCAATACTTTGCACAATTCCGGTGCCATCGTCGTGGGCACCCTGCCCATTGTCCCAGCTGTCCAGATGTCCGCCTGCAATAATAAACTCATTGGGTTTTTGCGTGCCGTTTATCTGACCTACTACATTATAGGATAAAACGTTTGGTAATGTTTCGCAGTGCGTTTCAATGAAAACAGAGAGAGTTTTATCTTTTTCCAAGCTTTGGTGCAACAGATCTGCGGCTTTGTAACTGATGGCAAGTGCGGGAACTTTTACTTTCGAAATACTGGTGTCGTAATTCATATTGCCGGTGTGAGGTTCATCGTCACCCACCGAGGTCATACTCCTTACAAGACAGGCAACGGCTCCGTATTTAGCGGCGTAACTCGCACCTCTGCCGCGGTATTTCACGGTTTCGCCATAAGCATTTCCCGGACGGATTTTGGACTGATCGAAAAAAACGTTATAAAAAACAATTTTGCCTTTAATACTGGCCTTGTCCATATCGGCGAGATCCTCGAAACTATGCACTTCAATTACCTCGGCTTTTAAGCCTTTAGCGCCGGTACCAACCGAACTTCCAAGTGCCACACAATTTAAGGGCGTATTTAGTTTTAGTTTGGTGGAAGTGAGTTTACATTTTTCTTTCTGTCCCCTCACCCAATGCGGTACCATACAGGGTTGTAAAATAACAGTGTCGGCTCCCGCGGCATACATGGCTTTTTTAGCCCATTCCACCGCTTGTGCAGCCTGCGGACTGCCGCTAATTCGCCCGCCAATCTTTGTGGTAAGGTATTCTAAATTCGAATAACAATTGCTTTTGGTAAGATAATAGGTGTAGAGCTTACTAAGCAGCAAAGAATCCTGATTTTGAGAGAAGGTAGCTGATGAAAAAAAAGCTAC
>CAZMHW010000695.1:0-2170 GCA_964566105.1 uncultured Akkermansia sp. | reverse complement strand
GAATAGGAAATATTGTACGTGCCAGGACTTGTATATACAGGATTAGGATTGGCTAAAGTAGAAGTGCCCATACCTGAACCGAAATTCCACAATATGTTGGTTGCACCGGAAGGTCCTGAAAGAGAAACAGCAAAAGGAACACAGCCAACTGTGCCTGGTGAAACCGAAATTTGCGCGCTGGAGAGGGAGACACTACAAATCAAAAACATTAAATAAGACCAGAACCGTTTTTGTTTGTACATTTTAAGAAATATTATATATTTGGGGTAATCAAATATAATGAATTTTTTAAATTAGACCCAAGGCCTCTTGAAAAAATTTACTCTGATACTGCTAATCTTTTTATTTGCACAGACCAGTTCATCCAACGCGCAAGCCCTCGTTCAAACTCTAAAACACGACACCTGCCTGAATAAGAAGTTTTCAGTCATTTTTTACCTCATCCAGGATAGTGCTTATTCCCTGCCTACAAGTGCACCAGCCATGATCAGCTATTCCTTGTCTCAGGTGATGAATATTCTGAACCAGACCTTCAGCCGCATTTGTGTTTCGTTTGAACATTGCAAAACGGTAATAATCCCCAATTACCCATACAACGACTGGTATCTGGCCACTACCGGCACCGTGGTTCCGTTTAATTGGTACACAAAAGATGTGATCAATATTTATGTTCCCGAAAAACTGCTGCCTCCACACTTCGACAGCCCGGAACAAAGTTATACGAACCCACTCCCTCCTTTACCGGCATCAACACTAATTCCCACTGACGCCATTGTTGTGGACAAAGGTGCTATGACCGCCTTAAACTCCGCGGGCGTTGTTGGCAGTCCGCTTTTACACGCCATGGGACATTTTTTCGGACTCCCCCACACCTTCGCGGAAATAAATCCTTCTTCCACGGTAACACCCCAGCAGCCAACCAACGCAAGCCCCACTATTACCACACAGGAATTCGCTGACCGAACAAACTTTCAGAATTGTTACGATCATGGTGACGGGTTCTGTGACACCGAGGCTGACCCCTACCCTTCCTCCGCCACTACAAATACATTTGCCGCCGGCACCCGAAACTGCGCTTACAGCCTTGGTCTAAAGGACGGTAAGGGAAATTTTTACACGCCACCCTGCGACAACTTCATGTCCCTTTACAGCCAGCGATGCCGCTTCAGCCAGGAACAGTATAACCGCATGGCGTATATCATTATGACCCGAAGGCTCTACCTCCATTGAGCCACGAATCGTAAACTTTACTTTCTTTACAACTCTTTATTAAATTAAAGTCCCATATTTCGTGGCGATTATTTACCTTTGAGGCTTAATTGTAACACGTTTATGGCTCATTTAGTAGCACCTTCCGTTTTATCCGCCAATTTTGCAAATCTACAGGCTGATATTGAAATGATTAACGCCAGTGAAGCCGATTGGTTTCATGTGGATGTAATGGACGGGGTGTTTGTGCCAAACATTTCTTTTGGGTTTCCGGTAATTAAAGCTTTACAAAAACTGGCTAAAAAACCTCTGGATGTGCATTTGATGATTGTTGACCCGGACCGTTTTACGCAGGCCTTTAAAGACGCCGGAGCCGACACTCTTACAGTTCACCTCGAAGCCTGCACTCACCTGCACAGAAGTGTCCAAAACATTAAAAACCTGGGCATGAAGGCCGGCGTGGCGCTCAATCCACATAGTCCGGTGCATTTACTGGAGGATATTATTGCGGACATTGACCTGGTGTGTATGATGAGTGTAAATCCAGGTTTTGGCGGACAAAAATTCATTGAGAACACTTACAGCAAGGTTACCAAACTCAAACAATTAATTACCGAAAAAAATTCCAAAGCACTTATCGAAATAGATGGCGGTGTGGATCTCCTGAATTATAAAAAGCTTATTGCCTGCGGCGCCGATGTGCTGGTGGCAGGAAATACCGTTTTCGGCTCCAAAAATCCTACCGAAACAATTAGCTTACTAAAGCACATTTAAAAACCAGATCTTGTTATCTTGACAAGTCCTAAGCTATTGCCACAGAAGGGATTCATCCCGGTTGTTTAACAGGAATAAAAACGAGGCTGTCTCAAAAGTCAAAAATGGATGTCAGTTCGAGCGAAGTCGAGAACTGAAGACCTTGAAAACAGTCACCTCTCGACTCCGCTCGAGATGACAATTTTCA
>CAZMHW010000694.1:1604-2172 GCA_964566105.1 uncultured Akkermansia sp. | reverse complement strand
GAACAGACGGGTGGAGATTAAGGTCCTGGAGAACTAAGCTTCGACTCCACTCGAAGTAACACAGGTGAAGTGACAGGTTTCGGTTCCTAATACCTTCACAGACAGAATCAAAAACGGCAGACCAGCAGATCTCCATCTCGTGATCAGTACAAAAAGCTAAGTCATCAATACGTTCGTTTAGAACGAATGCCCCATTTTATCTTTTTTGGTTTGCAGATATTTTGCGTTATGAGGATTTGATTTTACAATAATGGGAATATTTTCTACGATCTCTAAGCCATATCCAATAAGTCCGGCGCGTTTTTTTGGATTATTGGTCATGAGTTTTATTTTGCGTACACCGAGGTCACGAAGAATTTGCGCACCCACACCGTAATCACGTTCATCCATTTTAAAGCCCAATTCCACATTTGCTTCTACGGTATCCCGTCCTTCTTCCTGCAATTTGTAAGCTTTTAATTTGTTTAATAAGCCAATGCCACGACCTTCCTGATTTAAATAAACTATAACGCCTTTACCTTCTTTTTCGATCATCTCCATAGATTTGTGCAATTGCTCTCCACAATCG
>CAZMHW010000694.1:0-1594 GCA_964566105.1 uncultured Akkermansia sp. | reverse complement strand
TAACTAACACGGCTTCGTCTTTTTTCCACTCACCTTTTACAAGCACGAGATGTTCCTGGCCATTGGTTTCAACAGTATAATCTATCAGTTTAAAATCACCCCATTCAGTAGGCATGTTTACTTCCACCTGTCTTTTTACGATGCTTTCTTTGGCCAAGCGGTAAGCGATCAGATCTTCAATACTGATAATCTTCAGGTCAAACCTTTCAGCAATTTTCATAAGTTGCGGTAAACGTGCCATGGTGCCGTCTTCATTAAGAATCTCAACCAATACGCCACATGGTTCGAACCCGGCAAGTACCGATATATCCACCGTGGCTTCGGTATGACCGGTGCGGCGAAGCACACCACCTGGTTTTGATTTTAAAGGAAAAATATGTCCGGGTCTTCCAAACTCAGACGGTTTAATACTCGGATCAATGAGCGCCTTTACAGTTTTAGAACGGTCAGAGGCAGAAATACCGGTAGTACAGCCATGTCCCAACAAATCCACCGAAACAGTAAAAGGTGTTTCGTGCAAGGAAGTATTGGCCGGTACCATCATGTCCAGTTTTAGTTCGTGAGCACGTTCTTCGGTAAGAGGGGCGCATATCAGTCCACGGCCATGTGTGGCCATAAAGTTAATCACTTCGGGAGTGGCATTGCGGGCAGCAGTTATAAAATCACCTTCGTTTTCCCTATCCTCATCGTCCACCACAATAATAACTTTCCCTTTTTGGATGTCTTCCAATGCTTCTTCAATCGTATTTAATTTAAATTCGCTCATAATGTGGCACAAATTTAGGTAATTTAAGGCTTTAAATTTGGTTTTTATTTTGGAACAAACGATAAATAGACTTAAAAAAGCACTGGAACAGAAATTGCCCGGACAAGATGCGCAATACCTGATGGCGCCGCAGAACAGGGAGAGAATAGAACGTGAATTGATGAAAAAAGGGCAATACAAACCCAGTGCCGTGATGATTCTTTTTTGTGAAGATGAAGAGGGGCGGTTGTTTATTCCTCTCACAGAGCGCAGGACTTACGATGGGGCCCATAGTGGCCAGGTGAGTTTACCCGGAGGAAAGTATGATGCAGCCGATGGAGATCTTAGCGAGACCGCGCGTCGGGAGTGTTACGAGGAAATAGGGGTAAGCGAGTTGGAAATTCTGGGTAAACTTACAGAGTTACATATTCCTGTAAGTGGCTTCCTGGTGCAGCCTTTTGTTGGTTATTGTAAACTGAAAAATCCGGAGATGATTCAACACCAGCGCGAAGTTAAACAGATTCTTAAACTGGAACTGAACCATTTGTTAGATGATGCTAGCATTGAGCAGGGAACCATTGAAATTTCAGGAAATCTAAAAATAAAGACGCCTTGGTTTGATGTACAGGGTTACCGCGTGTGGGGAGCTACGGCTATGATTTTAAGTGAATTAAAGGAATTGATGAAAACTATTTCCTGAACTCGGAAAGCGCATTGTCGTAACAGAGGTAATATTCTCCTTTGTTAAGATTGTCAATTTTAACTTGTTTGCCAAAGCCTTTTTTAACTACCTGACCATAAGCGTCATAGATCTCGTAGGCTGTTTCAGCACTGAAATCGATACTGGCG
>CAZMHW010000693.1:0-2183 GCA_964566105.1 uncultured Akkermansia sp. | reverse complement strand
ATGTGGAGATGGTAAAACTTTCAGACCATCAGCAAAAACTGATCGATCTGAGTCACGACGATTCGTTGACTAAATACGCTACGCACCTGGTGTACATGACCAGCGCCAACAATCCCGAAGAAATTGAATCAAAAATCATTTACAGCATTTTACAAAAACGTCCCAAACGTGCGGATATTTATTGGTTTGTACACGTGGATGTTGTGGACGAGCCTTACCGCATGGAATACAAAGTGAAACATGTAGCGGAAGACGATATCATCCGGGTAGATTTCAGACTGGGATTCAGGGTGGCTCCTAAAATAAATCTTTTGTTTCGCAAAGTGGTGGAAGATCTTGTGACAAATAAAGAGGTGGATATTACCAGTCGTTATCAGTCACTAAGTAAAAACAATGTGATAGGGGACTTTAAATTTGTGGTGGTTGAGAAATTTCTTTCGTATGACAATGACCTGCCAACTTTTGAGAAACTCATTCTAAACATTTATTTTATCATGAAACACTTTAGTCTGAGTGAAGCCAAGGCCTTTGGGCTGGACAGCAGTTCCGTAAAAGTTGAAAAATTCCCCATGGTCATCAGTCAGGCCAAAGAATTGAATATGAGGAGAATTAATTAAACCCTTCTTAATTTTAAAAAAGGCTCATTTGAACTACCTGCGCCTGGTAAGTCACTTGCATGTCCTGAACACGTGACGGAAATTTCAGATCGGACCGGATGTGATACACATTTGATTCGTATTCTCTGGAAGCAACAATCACGCTCACATCACCGGCGTGCTGAGAGAAAAGGTTCTGCACCAGTTGCGGAGAATTATTTTCTTTTGACAAATGGGACAATATGATGTGCGATAGCTGATCTGACCTGTGCCGGGTAAAAAGCTCAAGCGCCTGCCTGTTGGACAAATGTCCTTTATCGCCCGAAATTCGTTTTTTGAGATAAAAAGGATAATGTCCTTCTTCCAGCATACGCTCATCGTAGTTGGCTTCTAAAAAAACAGCATGACATTGTTTAAAATAATGGATTAACTGCTGACATGCATAACCTATATCGGTAAACACACCCACCGTTGTACCACCTCCGCTCACCGTAAAACTGTATGGATCGGAAGCATCGTGAGATTTCGGAAAAGCGGTAACATGCAATTGCCCGATGCGAATAGTTTCGTGTGCGCCAAAAGTAAAAGTAAGTTCGTTTTCGAGTTTTAAAGCCCCGTGGAATTGTGTAGGAGCAGTAATATACACAGGCAATCTGTGTTTACGCGCAAGTACCTCCACACCGCGAATGTGATCACTGTGTTCGTGACTGATAAAAACAGCCTTTATTTTTCCGAGTGGTAGGGACAATCTCGCCAGGCGTTTTTCTATTTCCCGGCAGGAAATTCCCGCATCCACCAATACAGCCTCCTCTTCGTTACCGACGTAATAACAATTACCATTACTTCCCGAATTTAATGAGGCAATATAAAGAGACATAGTTACAAAGAAATGAATTTTGATTTATACATAAAGCCACTGTTTTTAAAATTTATGAAAGATATGAACCTGACAGATCTACCCTGCACCGTTGTATACCTGGGCACCAAGAAACTCGATTTCAGAAACGGTAACAAAACGCTGACTGCGGAAAGGTTTTGCCACCACCAGAACGTTGGACTTGCTAAATACATGGAGAAACTCAAGAGGTGCACCCTGTGCGATGTAAGTCTGCAGTTTTTGTAACTGACCCACATTGTAATCAACAGCTTTATAGCTAAAGGATTTCCCTCCTTGCTGAGGCAGCAGCGTAAGATCTGCCTTATGATGGTGCAGTTCAATGCGCAGTTTAAAAGCAGCTTGCCCATAAGTATTTATGAGCTCTTCGTACATCTTTACCGCTTGGTATTCCTGAGCATATTTGATGCCAAGGCGCGAGGTCTTGTCTTTGTATAATTTAATGATAAGTTCCATGGTTTAAAGTTAGCGGGACTCAAGCTGCATTGGAGCTATAAATTATAGCAATTAGTACTTATGAACACACTATTGAGAAAGGATATAAGACCCTATAGGTTAATAACACCTCGAAATAAAAGTTTATTACTGGCTAAAAAAATTTAGATTTATTTCCTCATAACGTTGAAATAAATTGTATTTTGACCGGGTAAAATAAAAAGCAATTAAAAACCAACGGGCTGCTTAGCCTGTAT
>CAZMHW010000692.1:0-2186 GCA_964566105.1 uncultured Akkermansia sp. | reverse complement strand
ACAGAGGATTGTTAGCCCCACTCCAGAATACTTTTTTGTTTTGTTTGTCTATGCACAAGAGAGAAATATCCATTCCGTCTTTTATTTCCGCGTTGCTTTTCTCAAACGTTTCTATCACAAGTTCGCGGGTCTTATCCAATATTTCACCCGTATTGGTAAGTTTAAACTCTTTCACCGATCGATTTAAGGCATTTGAGCACACCACTGACACGAGGGCTCCCGGAACACCATGTCCGGTACTATCGGCAGCCGCAATAAAAAAAAGATCCCCCACACTTTCCGCCCAATAAAAATCTCCTGCAACGATATCTTTGGGTTTATATAGTACAAAATTATCAGGTAAATGCCGGGTAATAAATTCCTGCGGCGGTAAGATTGCGTGCTGAAGTCGTTTGGCGTAAGTGATGCTATCTAATATTTCGCGTTGTTTCTCCTCCACAAGATGTTTCTGCATTTCCACCTCTTGTTTTTGAGAAGTGATGATGCTGTTGGACTTACGTATTTTGAGCAAGGCGATCACGATTCCACAAATAAAGAGTAAAGCAAGACCCAGGGTGTACAAAAGAAACGCCTGGTTTAGGTTTTATCTTATGAAGTCATTGTATGTGAAAACACCAACAGGGCTTAATTTACTATGAAAAGTATCTCTCGTAAATTATATAAATTAAATACCCAATTAGAAATAATCGAAGAGCAATACTAAAAGGAGTATTTTTCACTTTGCCGTTTTCCATGGTTAATGGAAGGACTCGCTGATCTGTCCACTCGGAATTGACTTGCATACCGAATTGATAGTTTCTGTTATCAGCTGTCTGAACTGATAAAACCTGACCAGCCCCAAAAAGTGAGCTGACCTTAATTAATTTTGTCGATGTAATTTCGTTGAGTGGAATCGCCCATTGACCACATACTAATTTTTTGTCTGTCAGCAACACTACTGCTCTTTGTGAAGTTACCCAGTCAAGCCCTCGCCCTATTTGTTTTCCAGAAGAAGTGAGGATACCTTTAGAAGCGTCTGATGCAACTATTGTTTCAGTAGGATGATCTAATTGATATTGTCTTACCGCTCGTTTTGTCCCGTAAACTAAGTCTACAAGTCTTTTTAGTAATTTGCTTATCATTGTTTGCGTGTCCTCAAAATGTTTTGCAAGGGTTTACGCCTAAGCTAAGAAGGCTTTAGTCTAGGCGGTTAGTTGATAAAAACCTTTTTGCTTAAGTGCTTTCATATACCGTTTTTTAATTATCAGTCAATATAGTTGTCTGCATATTTTGCCCAAAGTGTTGGAAACATTTTTTTTAACTCGTCATTATTTTCCCCACTCCACTCAGTTCCTTTTATGTTTTGATTTTCTCTAAACTCAGAAGGTATTTCTTGTCCTGTCAATTCTTCAAAAACTGTCGAGGCAATGTACCCCATGCCTTCCCATTCAACTTCTATTTTTTCTGCGTCGAGTTCAACAAGTGTCTCTGGATTTGCCAAAGTTTTGTAGTAAAAGTCTTTGCCTTGTGAAATTACCCAATCTCTAAAGTCGGTAAAACTATCGTCACCACAACCTCCATGAATTATATAAATTGCCGCCCACAATTGCCAGTCATAGGCTTGTCCACGAAAGTCCCGAAAACGGTTTTCAAAATGTATGATGTCTTGCGGGGGAAGTTTACTAAGAGTTTTTGTCATTTCCTCTTGCTGAGCTACAAAGTCACCATTAGCATTGTTGTAGGTTGATTTAATAATTGCCCAAAATTGGTCCTCTGGCAATAGATCCGCCGATGGTTTGAATTCGCTACTTTTTTTGTCACCTCCAAATATTTTGTCAAAAAATCCCATATTACCTTGTATTTTGATATCTGTCTAAAAATGACATAACTACCTGCTAACCTCCACAAAACCAACATTAAGTACTTGTAAATAATTGTAAGCGATTGTTTGGGTTCATTCAAAGATAAAAATTATTTGCTCATAAGAAAAGCCAGGTTTAGGTTTTACCTCCTTATGAAATTCCTTGTTGGTGAAAACACCAACAAGGGCTTACACTCAATTAAGAAGCGCGCAAAATCTTTTCCATCTTTTTTCCTTTGGCGAGTTCGTCCACCAGTTTATCGAGGTAACGCACCTGTTGTGTTAATGGGTTTTGAATTTCCTCTACCCTGTAACCGCAGATCAGTCCTGTGATGAGCGCTGAATT
>CAZMHW010000691.1:0-2189 GCA_964566105.1 uncultured Akkermansia sp. | reverse complement strand
GCGTTTGTGCGCACAACCGGGGACAATAAAAAATATCTCTATGCAAATGGTGCGGTTGAAGGGCCTGCTTTTGTTATAAGTAAACGTACTTATGGTGCAGGTTTTTTTGTACGCGGACGTTTTGTGGCGGATATGCGGCGGGTGTCTTATGAATTAGCGGAAGTTTTACTTAACGAGCCGGGTGTGGCGGGTAGTGGAAGCAGAGATCTTTTGGGGCAGAGTTTCCGGAATGCGAAGTTCAGCACCATGAGTTGGGTAGAGTATGGCGTTAATTTCGGAAAGATGATCAAAAGAAAGCAGGATATTATTATTGCGGTAGGAGGTAATTTAAAGTACCTCACAGGTGTTGGTATTACTTATGCCAATATTCTTGAATTTGATAGTTATAAGCACGACGACGGCTCGTTTGGTGTGAATAATTTGAATGCCAAAGTACTGCGCAATACTCCGGGCTGGAAGACAGGAAAAGGTTTTGGTTTGGATCTGGGAATCACCTATAAGGTGATGGAGGGATACGTAGACAAGTATTACGCGAATTCGAAATTGTCGAATTGTAATTTCGTAGATTATAAGTACAAGATTTCTTTATCGTTAAGAGATGCAGGTTATATTCGTTTTAAAGGCAATAACACCGATACACGCGTAACGGGCGCTGGCTACTATGATCCTTACCGTGATAGCGCTTTTGTGAATGTGATTCAATATAATTTTACCAACACCACTACCTTTGGAAAACCAATTTTAGCGAGTTTACCAACGGCCTTAACGGGCCAGTTTGATTATAATTTCGACAACTATGTCTATCTGAACGCAACCCTGGTTAAAAATCTTGTACCAACACGGATTACAGGTGTTCAAAGTCCTGACCTTTTCTCAATTTGTCCCCGTGTGGAATTGCGTCAGGTAGAAGTGGCGCTGCCGCTTACGTTTCAGAAATTTATTTATCCTCAGCTGGGTTTTGCTTTGCGTTTCAGAAGTCTGGTGCTGGGCGTGGATAACATCTTTCCCTTGTTTATGACCCGTAATACAAGTTGTGTAGGCGTTTATTTCAGCATAGGAGCCTCTATTTTCAGAAATCCGGCCTGTGATACCAAACGTGCAGGAGTGTCAGATTGCCCTAGCTACAAAAAGACCGGGAAAAATAAACCTAAAAAGAAGAAGAATTTTTCGTCAGGAAGAAAAAGGCGGTAGGAAATTTGAATTTACTTAGGTGCACGCTTGAGCAGTACCGCCGCGATAAACGCACCGCTAAATCCAATCAACAAAAGAGGCACCAGTTTTCCGGTAGTGGCCCTGAAAGCAGAAACACCATCCATTTGTTCTTTAATAATCTTTGGAAAATCTTCCACTTTAAGTTTATCCGGATGTTTTAGTTGTTGTGTTTTGAGGATGTTCAGATATTCGCTGCTGTTGTAATAATTTACAAACTCATCAGCTTTCCAGGTAAATTCAATGTAATTGTAGATACTGGTTCCGATCATGGCAACGGCAAGAACCGTCAGTCCGATACGCAGGCCTTCTCTTCCACCTATAAAACCACCGTGATCTTTTTGGCGCACGTGATAAATGGCCGCAAAGAAAAAGGGAATAATAAGAAACACACCCGTAATGATGGAATAATAAAATCCGAATTTGCTGAACATGGCGCCACTTAAAATGATGCTCAGTTTAAAAATAACAATTACGAGGCAGTAAAGAAGACCGTAAAAAAGCGCTTTTTTGTTCATATTAGCCGTTCATGCTGATTAAAAATTCTTCGTTGGTTTGACTGCGACGCAATCTGTCCAGTAAAAATTCCATGGCTTCCTGAGGATTCATGTCCCCCAGGTGTTTACGCAATACCCACAAACGGGTTAAGGTTTCTTTATCAACCAACAGGTCATCTCTTCTGGTAGAAGAAGCAAGCAGATCAATCGCAGGGTAAATTCTCCGGTTGGATAATTTACGGTCGAGTTGCAATTCCATATTACCAGTACCTTTAAATTCTTCAAAAATTACCTCGTCCATTTTAGATCCGGTTTCTGTTAAGGCGGTAGCAATGATGGTTAACGAACCACCGTTTTCCACTTTACGCGCGGCACCGAAGAAACGTTTTGGTTTATGTAAGGCATTGGCATCCACACCACCGGTCAATACTTTTCCACTGGCAGGTGAAACGGTGTTGTAAGCACGTGCCAGACGTGTAATAC
>CAZMHW010000690.1:0-2197 GCA_964566105.1 uncultured Akkermansia sp. | reverse complement strand
GTGTTTCATCCTCCAGATTGAAACTCCAGGCATTAATCAATTGAGTTTCATGAACAATTCGGTCCTGCATTTGCTTTATAGCGGTGGAATACGCACCGGTTTTAGTCCCTTGCAGTTTGGTATAAACAAGCTGAACAGCCGCGTATAATGTTTCTCTTTTTGAGCGGTAGTCTGCCAGTTTGCTTAACAGCACTTGAATGAGTTCTTCAGCTTTTTTGTAATCGTCTGTTTTATAGTCTTCAAGCTTGTGATAAGTATCAAGGGCCTTACATTGCACATCAATTTCTTCTGCCGCCTTGCGCAGGGTCTGAAGCTTAGCTTTTAATCCGGCATCCTCTGCGCCTACTGAGCTTTTTAGGGCGGTATTGTAGTAATAATCTTCCAGCTGCACCGGACAAGTAAACCGGATAGCTTGCTTATACTTGCTGGTGCGGTAACGATGCAAATCTTCGTAATACGTTCTTATCCGGCTGAAAACAGCAGCCTCTTCTTCTCCGGATTTATTAGCATACTCAATATAGTTATTCAGCGCTTTTTGTTGCAAAGCCGTAATCGATTGAGCCTCCATTGCCAGAGGCACAAATAAGAAAAGGAAAATAAACCGGGCAATCATACCTTAAACTTACAGCTTTTACGTTTCGATTGGAAGTTGTATCTTCCTTTGGCTTATGGTAAACAAAAATAAAATTGTTGTGTTTCGGGAATATGAAACGTCCATTGGTGCCAACGTAGCCAAAACAAAGCTTGACGCATACGGTGTGCCGTGCTTCCTGACTCAGGAAAACCTGAACACACTCATGGCACAAAATCCGTTTTTGTTCAGAATCAAACTTCATATTTTCGAAAACGATGCATCCCGGGTAAAAGAAGTGCTGGATGAAGAATTTGATTATGACACGCCTATCACCTGTCCGCAATGCGAATCCACTGAGATTATGTATAGTGAAAGTAGAAAAGGCTTCAATAAATTCGCAGCCGATGCTTTCAGTTTTTTGTTTCACATTCGTATGACTCCTAAAAAGGTTCACCATTGCCTTGACTGTAAACTGGAGTTCTGAAAATTCATAAATATTTAATACACCATTACTTCCTAACGCTTGTTATCAAACACAAGCACCTTATTTTAGCTTTATGTTCAAGTGGCTATGGGTACAAAAATTATTGTTGGATTGATGGGGCCGGGAGAAACGGCAACTCCCGACCAGAATGAAGACGCGTTTGAATTAGGTTCGGCTATTGCCAAACAAGGCTGGGTATTACTTACCGGAGGCAGGGGATTCGGTGTAATGGAAGCTTCCATGCGGGGTGCTTCCCTGCACGATGGACTTACTATTGGAATTCTTCCGGGTGATACGGCACAAGCCTCTTCACCTTACACACAAATCCGGATTGTGACCGGTATGGGCAGTGCCCGGAACAGCATAAACGTTTTAACAAGTCACGTGATTGTGGTGTGCGGAATGGCAGCCGGCACGGCTTCTGAAGTTTCGTTAGCGATCCGCGCTAATAAAAAAGTTATCTTCTTAAAGCAGGATAAACTCACTATTGAGTTTTTCAAAAAACTGGGCACGTACCGGATTATTGCCGTGGACACGGTAGAAGAAGTCATTGAACAGATCAATGACTTCATTTCAATGAAACAGATTTATTGATTTACCATGGTCTAACCATGGAAAGTTGACACTGACCATGGGTTTGATAGTCTTATTTCTTCACCACCGTAAACTCCACCCGCCTGTTGTTGGCGCGGCCATCCTCCGTGTTATTGGTATCAATCGGCTTACCTTCACCATAGCCATGCGCTGTCAGGCGGAAGGCATCAATGCCCTGGCTTACAATGTAATCTACAACGGACTGTGACCGGCCTTGCGATAAATTCAAATTATAATCGTCTGAACCTTTGCTATCGGTATGACCGGAAATTTCAATTTCCACCGTTGGATTGCTTTTCAGAAACTCTACAACTTTATTCAGCTCAACAAATGATTCGCTTTTTAACGTGGTTTTATCAAAATCGAAGTAAATGTTTTTCAACCGGACCGTTAAGCCAACTTCAATGGGTTGTAAATAAAGGTCTTTAATAACAGGTGTTGTCTCTTCGTCAACAACCTCTGAACTATCGGTTGCATTCAGGTATCCTTCCGCGGAAGCGGTGAGGCGATAGGTTCCCATTGCTTTTATTTCCTGCTCATACTTT
>CAZMHW010000689.1:0-2198 GCA_964566105.1 uncultured Akkermansia sp. | reverse complement strand
ATGCTAACGGTTGTGTGAATACAGGAACCATTCAGGTGAAAATATCCGGTTGTGTGGGCATCAGTGAAAACGCTGCTCAAAACGCGGGTGTACTTATTTATCCAAATCCAAACAACGGTGCGTTTATGGTACATGCCAATGCAGAGGTGACTCTGACCTTGAGCAACGAACTTGGACAAACCATCCGTGTGTTTAATTTAACTGCAGCAACTAATTACCAGGTACAAATAAACGATCTTGCAAAAGGTGTTTATTTTATCACTGGTCAAAAAGACAATGTTAACATTCACCAGAAAGTGGTGGTTGCTAAATAAGCACCGTCTTTAAATAAATCTTAAAAACAAAAAGCCCTATCCTTAAACGGATGGGGCTTTTGTTTTAGGATCATTGTAGTTTCAAAAAGGGTTGTTCGGATTTAGGATGAAATTATTTTTTTAATGGATTCACTAATTCAGACACTATGTTCACTAAGTCAAACATAGGTTTTGCGTTGTAAAGTGATTCAAATCTTGAAGATCTGTCTTATTCTGGAGTGTATCTTGTTTTTTTCTGTAAATAAAAAGGTAAAATGTTGTAACTTTATAAGTTAAAGAAATTCAATTTATCTATTCTAGAACTATGAAAAAAAATTATTTGATTCTTAAAAAAAGTACTTGGTATCTGACAGCAACTGCGCTGTTATTATCGTTCTCTAAAGTTTTTGGACAAACCGTTACTACTGTAACATTGGGTTATACAGGAGCGGTTCAAAATTATACGGTACCTTCTCTGTGTGTAAGCCAGATTACCGTTGAGGTGTGGGGCGCCGAAGGTGGCGGCTCTGCCTTGAGTTCCAATAGTTCCAGCGGTTTGGGAGGCAAAGGGGGGTATGCAAAAGGTACTCTGACTGTTGTACCAAACAGCGTCCTTGCAGTTTATGTAGGTGGATTTGGGCAGTCTTCAACTTCTGGTTTAGCAGCAGGCGGTTTTAATGGGGGAGGAAGCGGTTATGCGTCCTCGTCATCAGAGCCTGGAAATGGTGGTGGTGGAGCTACCGACATACGTGTTGGTGGTACAGCGCTTAGTAACAGAGTGATTGTAGCTGGCGGCGGCGGCGGCGGCGGCGAAGATACAGGTGATCCTTATGGTAACGGTGGCGGAGTAAACGGAGTGGGTTACACGGGTTATGACGCCAGTCAAACTGCCGCGGGTCCCGGTGGTGGACTCGGATTTGGAGCAACTACGGGTGTTGGTGATGGCGGTGGTGGTGGCGGCGGCTACTACGGTGGCGGTACATATAGTTCCACTACTGTAGGAGATGATACTCAAGGTGGCGGCGGTGGATCGGGTTACATCGGTGGTGTGACTTCCGGAGTTTTAATTGACGGCGCTACTTCAATGCCAAATCCAGCGGGTGGTACCATGATCGGACGTTCCGGGAATGGTTTTGTGCGTATTTCATACATTGGTGGAAATGCTATTGCAGTGAGCGCTACTCCAAGTGTTATCTGTCTGGGCGGTTCTTCCAACTTAACAGCAAGTGGTGTTGTTTCTTATACATGGGACAGTGGTTCCAATTCCACTCTTGTAACGGTATCTCCTTCTTCAAATACAACTTACACTGTGGCTGGTACAGATGCAGCCGGATGTACATCTTCTCTTACCATAACTGTACCTGTTGATGTTGCTGTTCCGAACCTGACCGTTGTGAATACAGCGAGTGCAAGCAGTGGAATTTGTCCAAGTAAAACAGTAGCTCTTACCGCAAGCGGCGCAACTACTTATTCATGGACAGGGGGAAGTCCCACAGTTACAAACGGAGTGGCATTTGCACCAACTGTTTCTAACACTTATACGGTGACGGGAAGTAATGCCTGCGGTACAAGTACAGCAGCTGCTTCTGTGTCCATACACCCCACTCCTTCGGTGAGCGCGGTAGTAAGTACTCCTTCTATTTGTTCAGGCGCTACCGTCAGTATGACCGGTGTGGGTAATTCAACAGCTTACGTATGGACAGGTGGTATCACCAACGGTGTGGCCTTTGCGCCTTCTACCTCTACTACTTATACAGTAATAGGTACCAGTGCCCTGAGTTGTACTGCTGCAACAACGGCTTCCATTCTGGTGGTAACCACACCTTCGATTCCACCAAATGCGGGTCCAGGTCTTATTTGTATCGGTAAATCTTCTACACTTACAGCATCAGGTGCAACCAATTA
>CAZMHW010000688.1:0-2199 GCA_964566105.1 uncultured Akkermansia sp. | reverse complement strand
CTTCAATGCTCAGATCCTGGTACACTGAGAACTGTCCCGGCATGTAACCCACGGAATTTCTAATCTCTTTGTAATCTTTTATTATGTCGCATCCATTCACCGTGGCAGAGCCTCCATCGGGTAACAGTAGAGTCGTCAGCATTCTGAAGATACTGGTTTTACCGGCTCCATCCGGACCAATGAGACCAAACAGTTCACCTTTCTCCACTGAAAAGGAAACATTGTCCACCGCCAGGATTTTTTCCTTTCCGTAAACCTTTGTTATGTTAGTGACTGTTACCATTTTATTTTTTTAAATAGCCATTATCTAAGTTCCCCTTCATTAGAACACGTATGACGCGGATCGAGCGGATTTACGCCGACTAATTCCATCCGCGATTATCCGCATTATCTGTGTCATCTGCGTTCCTTTCATTAGAACACGGATAACGCGGATGAAACCGATTGGCGCCGATTATTGTTATCTTAACGCCGTTAAAATTTAACTTCCCCGTACATTCCTATTTTAAGGAACCCGTCGTTCTTAATTCTTACTTTCACAGCATACACCAGGTTAGCTCTTTCATCTTTGGTCTGAATAGTTTTGGGCGTAAACTCCGCTTTGTCACTCACCCACTCCAACACGCCTTCATATTCTTTGTATTGACCCTCCTGAGCATCCACAAGCACTTTTACCGCCTGTCCGGTTTTGATCTGACTTAACTGATCACCGGTAACATAAGCCCTTAAAAGGATAGCGGAAAGATCGGCGAGTTTATACAAGGGCTTGCCAATCATGGTCATTTCGTTCGCTTCCGCGTACTTCACAAGGACTGTGCCTTTTACAGGATTTTGCAAACGACATTTCGCCAACTGATCATCCAATTGTTCGATCTGAATCTTTAAAGGACCTGTTTCTTCGTTAATCCCGTTTGAGGTAATTCCCAGAGCAGACTCCTGTCCGTCGATCTGTTTTTTCAAGACAGCGATCTGCGTGTTAATATCGTCCACTTGTTTTTGTGTCGCAGCGTCTGCTTTCAGAAGATTCGAAAAACGTTTTTGTTCTTTTTCGGCTTGTTTTAGCTGTTCCTTCAAAGCAGCGACCTGTGCCTCAATGTCCGGCCGCTTGCTCAAGAGCGCCTTTATTTGTGCCAACAGTTGTTTTCTTTTTAAATGCAGTTGAAGACTATCCACGTAACCGATGAGTTGTCCTTTTTCCAGATTTTGTCCTTCTTCTATATTCAATTCTTTAAGAATACCGTTTGCTTCTGAAGACACAATGGTCTCAATGGCTTCAAAAGTGCCCGAAGCGTCGTATTCCCTTCTGTTTTTGTTACAGGAAGTAAGTATAAGTGTCATGATGGTTATAAGTGTTAATTTGTTCATGGTATTTTATTCTAAAAGTTTATATTAACGTTTCCTCTGTTGGTATAAAATCGTTTATTTAAGACTATCCCCCGCTGTTGTCTGTTGCGCGTACTGTGCCATGAGCAACTGTATTTCGTGAAGAACTTTATTTTCACGGGCCTGATCTTCGGCATTTACTTCTCTCACATAATCGGTAGGAGCAATAACTCCATTTTCCAATTGCGCATTAGCCGAATTTTTTATTCCCGCCCTGAGATTGATTATTTCGTCATCGGCTACCAAAAGTTCCTGAAGCTTGCCAATCTCCGCATTTTGTTGTTTGAGCGTAAAACCCGTATTAAATAAAAACACTTCTTTTTGAACGTCAATATTTTTACGGTTAATGGCAATTATCGCTTTTTCATTTTTAAGGGTATAGAGCCCTCCCAAAGACCAATTCAGGCGTAAGCCCCCAATATAATAGGTTTCAAATTTATTGCTCAACATGTTCAGGGCCGGTCTGCCGTAACCTCCCTGCAAAAACAGGTTAAACTTCGGCAGGTTTTTCGCTTTTAAGAGTTCGTTCTGTATTTCCAGGTTTTTGGATTGATTGTCAAAGACGAGCAATTCTGGCCTGGTGACTGTCTGAGACATCGACGGGGTCGAAGGTTTATTCAGAACGGTTGTTTCCTCCACCGTTTGATTTATAAACAATCCCAGCATTTCTGCATAAGCTCTCCTGTTCGACTTTAATTCTGTAACCCTCTGATCTGCCTTCAACATCTCCACTTTTAATACATCGCCGTTTGCTTTAAATCCAAGTCCATTGGCAATAGAAGCTTCCGTCTTTTTAATACCATTCTGAATGTCCTT
>CAZMHW010000687.1:0-2200 GCA_964566105.1 uncultured Akkermansia sp. | reverse complement strand
GAGATAACTATTTTAATGAGAAAGTTGATGGGGTAAATTTACGTTTTTTGTTATTTCTTTTTAGCAGCGGGAAATAAAATATTATTTAAGATCAGGCGGTAGCCCGGTGAGTTTGGGTGTAGCGTTAAATCCGTAGGAGGTTCTTCCACCCTGTGTTCGTAGTCTTCTGGGTCGTGCCCGCTATAAAACGTCCAGGTTCCTTTGCCAAGATCCCCGTGAATATATCTGGCTTCATTGTATGCCTTTGCTTCCCCCATAATCAGGACGTTTTTTTTGATGTACTGTTTGCTAAATCCTGCTGTTTGTCCCCAGAATCCCTGAATGGTGCTGGTATGATTCTGACACAGCATGGTTGGCACGGGATCCCATTTCGCAGAGAACTCGAACAAAGAGAAAACATCTGTTTTTTGAGTAGGGCCATACTGTCTTCTGGATGTGTAGGTATCTATGGTCGAATACTCGTATTCGTAAGGATTCATGCTTAGTTTGTAGTTCTCAAAAGCAAAGCCTCTGGTATAGTCAATTTTACTATTCGCGTTTTTATCGGCCGGATCGTGATCGAACATGGTTTCACAGATATCAATTCCTTCGGAAGCCAGTGCAATGTCGTAGCTATCTGTGGCGCTGCACATGGCAAACAAAAAACCTCCGTTAAACACAAAATCTTTGATCCGTTTTGCAGAATGAAGTTTCATTAAGGAAACCTTTGTAAACCCTAGTTTCTTTGCCATGGCTTCATTCTCTCTCACCTCCGACTGGTACCATGCTGCATTGTGAAAAGCGCCATAAAATTTTCCATATTGCCCCGTAAAATCTTCATGGTGCAAATGAAGCCAGTCGTAATCTCTCAACTTCTCCAAAAAAATCTCTTCATCGTACAGCACATCGTAAGGAATTTCAGCATACTTTAACACCAGCGTTACGGCATCATCCCAGGGTTGTTTTCCTTTTGGTGAATACACTGCTATTCTCGGTGCCTTTTCGAGTTTAACCGCGTCCTGATTTACTTCGGGGTTGGCAATGTCCGCAAGGATGGAATTACTTTGTGCATCTGAAATGGTTTCATAACTAATTCCCCTGATAACACATTCATTCGCCACTGCCTTTACATTGGGAATCATAAAACTTCCGCCACGGTAATTTAATAACCAATAAATTTCGAGTTCTCCTTTCAAAGCCCAGTAAGCCAGTCCATACGCTTTTAGGTGGTTCTTCTGGGAATCATCCATGGGAATAACAATATAGGCAGCTAATGACCTTAAACTGATGGAAAAGAATGCCAGGATGAAAATAAGTTGCCGCATGTGTCTATAGTACTAAATTAGCCATAATTCAAGAACCTTTTGCCCGTTCGTTTAGAAAAAAGGTTAAAAAATGAAGTCTAAGCGGTTGTATTGGTAATCTTATTTCTGAGGTCGGAAATTTTCTGGGTAATGCCTTCAATGGCCTTTTTGTTATAGGTCGTTGTACTTTCTGCCACGTTGTAGACTTTGTAAAGCTCCTTGAGATCGGTCAGAATAAATTTTGCATTTTCTTCAAGAGTAACCGCCTCAAGCATCACGATCAGATTTTTTAGGGATTCTTTTTGTCCAACAATGGCTTTTACAATGCTTTCGGTGTCTATCTCCTGTGCCATCTGACAGGATACGTAGAGTCCTTCTATCCAGCAACCCGACAGGATAACGGCCGATGTTGCAGGACGGTTATTGTATTTTAAAATCTCATCTACTTTTTTAAATGCGCCTGTTACTATTTCAAGAATAGAGTCTTTATTGTTTTCATTTGCGTCAATGCGTTCAAACATACGCTGATCAAAAGAGCTGTTAACCCCTAGGTAGCCGGCAAGGACGTTCACACACTTTAAAAAGACCATGCTCTCCTGAGTTTGATCAAAAGAGCTGGCGATGCTGAGATCGGCACCGTAAATGCCAAGATTTACTGCTTTCGCCAATTCTACAGCGTATTTATTTGCTTTAGTGGGGTCATTTAAAAGATCGGGGTTATACTCGATACGGTTTTCTTCGATGAGTTTCATCACCAGCTTACGGTCAGGTAAGGTGTTGAATACATTTTGAGCGTTAAATTTACTCTCCTGAATGTCTGGTTTGGTTCGTTCTTCCTCAGAAATAATATCTTCTGATTTTTCTCCGCCACAGGAGAAGAAAAGTACTGTCGAGAACAAAAAAAGTACTATGTATAA
>CAZMHW010000686.1:0-2206 GCA_964566105.1 uncultured Akkermansia sp. | reverse complement strand
CACTTGGCCAGAACTTATTATCGGCAACCCAACTCAATGGATACGCCGCTTTTTCTCGACTATATGGCTTATTCCAAGAGTCGCTAATGACAGAAACTGCCGTATGTGGAGCATTTACAATCACATTGTTCTCTGGATCTGCTTTGCCTGCTTCGATTTCTGCTACTTCATTACGAATGGAAATCATTGCTTCTGCAAACTGATCTAATTCAGCAATTCCCTCGCTTTCGGTTGGCTCAATCATGATTGTACCCGGTACTGGAAACGAAATCGTTGGAGCATGATACCCGTAATCCATCAGACGTTTGGCAATGTCGCCTACCTCAACACCAGAAGGCATTTTAAAGTCGCTGCAATCCAGAATCATTTCGTGTGCGCAACGTCCGTTTTTACCGGTATATAGAATTTTATAGCTGCTTTGAAGCAGTTCTTTCATATAGTTGGCGTTCAAAATAGCCATTTCAGTAGCTTCTTTCAGGCCTTCTCCGCCTAACCTTTTAATATATCCGTAAGAGATTAATAAAATAAGTGCGCTACCATATGGCGCGGCAGAAACTGCAGTAATTCCTTTATCTCCGCTTGTGTTTACAATTGTATGTGAAGGTAAGAAAGGAACCAATTTTTCAACCACACCAATAGGCCCCATGCCAGGTCCGCCGCCACCGTGAGGAATGGCAAAGGTTTTGTGTAAATTCAGGTGACACACGTCCGCGCCGATGTTTCCCGGAGAAGTTAAACCAACTTGTGCGTTCATATTGGCACCATCCATGTAAACCAGACCTCCGTTCTCGTGAATCATGTTAGTGATCTCTACAATGGATTCTTCATAAACCCCGTGCGTAGAAGGATAGGTTACCATTAAACAGGATAAATTGTCTTTGTGGAGTTCTGCTTTTTCTTTCAGATCCACTAAGTCAATGTTTCCTTTAGCGTCGCATTTTGTAACAATAATTTTCATACCCGCCATCGCCGCGCTCGCAGGATTTGTGCCATGCGCGGAAGATGGAATCAAGGCCACATTACGGTGCGCGTTTCCATTAGCAATATGGTAAGCTCTGATCACCATCAAGCCCGTGTATTCACCTTGCGCGCCTGAGTTTGGCTGAAAACTCATACGGGCAAAACCGGTAATTTCAGAAAGGTCTTTATTTAACTGCTCGATCAACTCCGCATAACCCAAAGCCTGATTTACTGGTACAAAAGGGTGTATGTTCGCGAATTCAGGCCAGGTGATCGGCAGTAATTCCGAAGCTGCATTTAGTTTCATGGTGCAGGATCCTAAAGAGATCATGGAGTGCACCAGTGAAAGATCTTTATTTTCCAAACGTTTGATGTAACGCATCATCTCGCTCTCGCTATGATAACTGTTAAACACAGGGTGCGTTAAGAAACTGCTGCTGCGTTTTAAAGCAGAAGATGAAATGAGCGTTGATTTAGTGTAAGTCGCAACTTTAGTTGCACCCGCAAAAACCGAAACAATGTCGTTCAGGTCTGCCTGCTCAATAGTTTGATCCAAAGAAATACCAATGTGTTTAGCATCTATGAAACGGAAATTGATTTCTTTTGCTTCGGCAGCTGCAATCACTTTTGCTGCATCACATTCCACAACGATGGTATCAAAATATAATTTTGTTTTTACATTAAGTCCGAGTTTTTTTAATTCTTCGGCAATTGTAAAGGTTGTATTGTGTACCGTTTGAGCAATTGCTTTAATGCCTTCTTGTCCGTGATACACCGCATACATACTCGCCATAATGGCCAGTAAAGCCTGAGCAGTACAAATGTTGGAAGTCGCTTTATCGCGTTTAATGTGTTGATCGCGTGTTTGCAGAGCCATACGTAAAGCCTGGTTTCCTTCAGCATCTACCGATACTCCGATAATTCTTCCGGGCATTAAACGTTTGTAATTTTCACGGCATGCAAAAAAGGCCGCGTGCGGACCGCCATATCCAAGAGGCACACCAAAACGTTGTGAGTTACCAACCACACAATCGGCACCCCATTCGCCGGGAGGTGTTAACAATGCTAAAGCTAAAAGATCAGTGGCAACCACCACCTGAATGTCTTTGGACTTAGCTTCGTCTACAAATTTTTTATAATCAACAATTTCTCCGTTAATGTCCGGGTACTGAATCAAGGCGCCAAAAAACGAATCATCCAGTTTTGTTGTATTTGGATCCCCAATCACCAGTTCAATGCCATAAGG
>CAZMHW010000685.1:0-2210 GCA_964566105.1 uncultured Akkermansia sp. | reverse complement strand
ACGGAATGTACTTTGGCAATGCGAGCCTGGACACAATCAAAATTTGTACTGATCCCATTACTTACTTAAGCCCCCAGATCGTAAATCAAACAGGATTTATAACAGATACAATGAATTGGATTCCCATCACAGGAACATTCACAGCGAATGGAACCGAAAAATACATGGTGCTAGGTAATTTTAAAAGCACTGCCGCAACCAATACGATGATTCTGAATCCAACGTATTTGCCTAGTTTGGGAAATGACATTTACATTGACGATGTAAGTCTGATCGAAATGGATTTACCTGCTTACGCCGGGACTGATAAGGCCATAAAGCCAGGAGATAGTGTTTACATTGGTAGACCCTCGGATGTCGGAATAGATGAATCGTGTATGTGGTACAAATTACCTACAGTAATTACATCAACTACACCTGCTTTAGATACTGTGGCGGGACTTTGGGTAAAACCAGCAGTTACAGCAACATACGTTGTTAAACAACAATTGTGGTGTAGTGGGGTTAAATGGGACACTGTGGTGGTGTACATGAACCTGGTTGGCCTTGAAAAATTAAAAATGCTAAATGAAGAATTAAAGGTTTATCCGGTACCTGCAAAAGATTATTTTGAGTTAAGCATTTCAAATGAAAACCTTGCCCGGGATTTTACCACTCTCAGCATATTTAATAACCTTGGTATTCTTGTTAGAAAAGAAGAAGTGAACTTTAAAGATAAAAGCCTGAAGATAGACACCAACGACCTAGCCGAGGGAGTCTATTTAATAACCCTAAACAACTCAAAAAACGAAAAGGTTATTAAAAAATTAATTATTGTTAAATAAAAACAAATATTTTTTTACAAGAAATCGTAAGTGGCTTGTTGCGTTTATGTTTTCGTTTACTTTTATGCTTAATGCGCAGATAGCCAATTACGTAAACAATGGAGGGTTTGAAAAAATAACTCCTGCATACAGCGTAACCACATGGAGTGGGATTGATTATTGGACAGCCATTGATTCAACTAAAGGGGCCTTTCTTCTTTACAGTACAGGTTGGCCTTATTCAAATGCTCCATATTCAAGTGCTGGCTTTCAATTCCCTAGGAACGGAATGCGGTTTATCGGATCAGTTTTTTATTGCCATTCTTCCACCTGCGGGATAGGAAATTCACGATGGTATCCTAAGAACCGTTTAAAGGCTGCACTAAAACCTAATACTGTTTACTGCGCAAAATACCATGTTGTTAATACAAACAACAATGTGGTAGGTATTGATAGTTACGGAATGTACTTTGGCAATGCGAGCCTGGACACAATCAAAATTTGTACTGATCCTATTACTTATTTAAGCCCCCAGGTAGTGAATCAAACAGGATTTATAACGGACACGATGAATTGGATTCCCATCTCCGGGACTTTTACAGCGAATGGAGGGGAAAAATACATGGTGCTTGGTAATTTTAAAAGCAATGCCGCTACTAATACGATGGTTTTAAACCCTACCTATTTGCCGAGCATGGCTAATGATATTTACATAGATGACGTGAGTCTGATCGAAATGGATTTACCTGCTTACGCTGGGCCTGATAAGGACATAAAGCCAGGAGATAGTGTTTACGTTGGTAGACCCTCGGATGTCGGAATAGATGAATCGTGTATGTGGTACAAATTGCCAACAGTGATTACTTCAACGACACCTGCTTTAGATACTGTGGCAGGAATTTGGGTGAAACCAGTAGCTACAACTACATACGTTGTTAAGCAACAATTATGGTGTAGTGGGATTAAATGGGACACTGTGGTGGTATACATGAACTTAGTGGGAATTGAGAAACTAAAATTCTTGACTGAAGAGTTACAAATATACCCTATACCTGCACAAGACTTTATAGAACTGAGTGTATCAAACTTTGAATTAATTCATGAATTTAACCGAGCTCTAATATATAATAGTTATGGCATACTAGTAAAACAGGAAGAGATTTATTTCGATAAAAAGACTCTAAAAATTAGAATTGAAGAGTTGTCAAATGGAATTTATTTTTTGGAGTTAAAAGATAAAAATGGTGAAACGATCAATAAGCGTTTTGTGATAGACAAATGATCACTTATTTTAAAAGGTCAATTCCTAGATATTCGCAGACATAAAAGCCTTAAACAGTATTTATTTTATATAATTTAAAATAACCCAAATGCCAAAGAAACCAATTTTTCAACTGAGTTAATCCA
>CAZMHW010000684.1:0-2216 GCA_964566105.1 uncultured Akkermansia sp. | reverse complement strand
TCACAACTACCCAAGGCACCATTTTATGTAACGGTGGTACAACCACTGTAAATATTACTGCAACAGGTGGAACAGCTCCTTACACAGGTGTTGGTACTTTTACAGCCAGTGCAGGAACTCATACGTATTTAGTAAGTGATGCCAACAATGTAACTTATGTGGCAACTGTTACTGTTGCTCAACCTTTTCCATTAAGTGTTGTTTTTGTCGCAGATAGCATCCTTTGCAACGGTGGAACCGCCAATGTTACCATTACTGCTGTTGGAGGAACGTCTCCTTACAGTGGAACCGGTATTTATTCTCTGGCTTCCGGAACCTATACAGATCTGGTTACAGATGCTAATGGTTGTTCTGCGTCTGCCGTACGTAATATCACAGAACCATTACCATTGCTGGCCAATTTTGTAGCGGATACTATTCAGTGTAACGGCGGACTGGCAACTATTTCCGTAACAGCTTCGGGTGGTACGGCTCCGTATGTGGGTGTCGGAAATTATACGGTTCCCGCCGGAACATATAACTATTCTGTAACCGACGCAAATGGCTGTTCTTCTTCCACAATATTAGTTATTGCGGAACCTGCTTCATTGGATCTTAGTCTTATTGTTACCACTAATGTTTTATGTAATGGCGACTCAGCATCCATAGTACTCCTGGCTAACGGAGGAACTGCGCCTTATTTCGGTACAGGTAATTTCAATGTAGCGGTAGGGACTCACAGTTATGTGGTAACGGATGCAATGGGCTGCAGCACATCAACCGGTGTTGTGATTACGGGGCCAGCTTCTCCTTTGCTGGCAACCTTTGTAACTGATAGTATTTTGTGTAACGGAGGAGCGGCGAATGCTACCATCAGCGCTACCGGAGGAACAGCCCCTTACAGTGGTGTCGGTAATTTTGTTCTGCCTCCGGGAGCTTATACTTATCAGGTAACAGATGCTAATGGCTGCAGTGCTTTTGTATCGAGAACGGTATCAGAACCACCTCCGCTTATTGCCAGTTTTGTTCCGGATACAATTCGTTGTAACGGAGGCTTTACAACAGTGCGGGTAACTGCCTGGGGCGGAACAGCTCCTTACACAGGAACAGGTACCTATTCTGTTTACGCCGGAACGTACAACTATTCGGTAATTGATACCAATGGTTGCTCCGCTTATACTGTCATTACTTTATCAGAACCTCCTCCTTTAATCGCAGGGTCAGTAGTAAATAGCCCAATTCTGTGTCACGGTGGTTTTGCGATGGTAACGGTTTTTGCAACGGGTGGTAGTGGTATTTATCTGGATTCGGTGTATAACGACATGCCTTGTATGAACGACTCCCTGAGAGCCATGCTGGCTGCAAATGGTGGTACGGTTCCTTATTGGGGGCCTGATACATATCCTGTACCCGCAGGATCTTATACCTATGGGGTAGTGGATTCGCATTGTTGCTGGGATACCGCTCAAATTGTAATTCCTGAACCACCGGAGTTAATAGGCTCGGTTTTGTTAGGAGAAACGCCGTGTTATTACGGTGAAACAACAGTAACACTCACCGCCACAGGAGGAACGGGACCTTATACCGGCACCTCGGAATACACGGTTACGCCGGGACCATATGTATATCAGGTGTTCGATAGTAACGGGTGTATGGATACAGTGAGTTTTGTTATTGATGGTAATCCATGTGTAGGCCTGGATGAAAATAACCTTAACGGAAATGGAACAATAGGAGTGTATCCTAATCCAAATAATGGTACATTCCGTATCGCCGGGGCGGGACATGGAAAAGCGGTGATCATGAGTCAGTCCGGCCAGTTAATCCGTCAACTGGAATTTCAGGATAACGAAGAGATTGTGGTGGAAGAGCTCGCGGAAGGCGTGTATTTCCTTGTTGGGTCTAACTGGAGAGTAAAACTGGTAGTAATACGAAATTAGAAGATAGATTTTTTTTTTCAAATTTAAAAGGGTTTAAGCATTGCTTAAACCCTTTTTTGTAAAGATCAGTATCGTAAAACTTAGAGAACTTAGTATGCCGGTGGAAATTAAACGCTGAGTGCCGTTTTGCTCACTTGCCTGTAAAGAAAAGCCTCGCTGATATGCCTCCTCACAAAACGCGCCTGAGAGTCGGCATTAATGAGTTTTACATAAGTGTTTTCAGGCACTCCAATATACTCGTAAGCGCTCCCATCCGAGTAGTCAATACGAAGGCGTTTGGCCTTGTATTCGATGTCT
>CAZMHW010000683.1:0-2219 GCA_964566105.1 uncultured Akkermansia sp. | reverse complement strand
ACCAATGTCTTTTATATGTTCTGCAATTTCATACAAACCGTCGTTTTGGGAGGTAAGTGACCAAATAATATCTCTCGATCCATTATATAAAGACGTAGTGTTATCTTTAATCTGTTGTACCAATTTGGTTATTTCCTGTCCCTCGTTATTAAGTTTCGATTTTAAAATATCTGTTAATACCGAAATTCGGGTAAGGTTATTTCCCATTTCATCATGAAAGTCTTCTGCGGTTCTTTGTCTGAGCTTAACAAATTCTTCTTCTCTTATTTTTTCGAGTAATTCCTTGGCTCTTTGTTTGCGTTTTTGTTTACCTCTGGTAAAAATATAGGCTAACAGAGCACCGGTACCAAGTAAAAGAAGAATTACAAGGAACTGAAAAAAACGGGTCTGGTAAAATGCTTTTTCTATTTCAAAACTGTAATTTACCTGATTAACCGACAGTATTCCGCTCTTAGTAATACCCATAACTTTTAACGTGTATTTTCCGGGAGGCAGGGCAGGGTAGATGATATTTGGATTAGCGGTAGTGGCGTACTCTTTGTCAATACCATCGAGTTTGTATTTATATAAAACATCTTCCGGATTTGTGAAATAAATGGCGCCCAGTTCGAACGTCAAATGGTTTTGATTCGAATGCAACTTGAGATTTTCCGGTGTGTAAAACCAATTCCCAGCGTTTTTAAAAAGACTTGAATCAGTTATAATAGAAGAAAAAAGTTTAACTGAACGTAAGAGTACAAAGGGTTGATTTTTTTCGGCAATATTAGAGGGAGGATTGAAGTGAAATAGGCCCTTGGTAGTACCAAACCAGAGGCTGGAATCTTTTGCTTTCAAAAGGGAATTATGATTACATTCCATCCCAAGTAATCCATCAGATCGTCCGTAGTTTTTAATGGCCAACACTTTACCGGAATCGTTTAACTGAAGGTTACTGATCCCAAACCCGGTACCTATCCAAGCCTTGTTTTTTTCTGACACATCAATACTGTAAATAAAGTTGCTCGGCAGTCCGTTTAAGGTGGTGTAACGAACTGTTTTACCGGATTTGAAATTAAAATTTATAACTCCCTCGTCGGTGGTTCCTATCCAGATGTTATCCTTGTTTTTTGCAAGGCAGAGCACAGAGGCATTACCAAATGTTTCATCGTGAAATTTTTTGACCTGGTAATTTTTGTCGAGTAGATAAATACCTTTTGATGTGGCCAACAGAACCTGTTCGTTGTTAAATTGTTTGATAGCTGTTACCAAAGCGCGCTGTAATTTTAAACGCTCAACACTTTCGTCTTTTCTTCTTAAAAACAGGCCCTGATTGGTCCCAATCAGCATGTTGCCGCGTAGGTCTTTTAAAAAAACAACCGTTCCTCCAGTAATTGAATCAAGTTTAGCTCCCGTTTTCTGGATCCCTTTTTTTTCATTGAAGATATAAACACCCCGGTTCATAGTGCCTATCCAAATATTATCTTCTTCATCTGCGTACAAACAATTAATTTTTAAATCTCTTAAAAACGGACTGGTAAGAATAACCGGTTCAAGGTCATTTGAAGCATTTACTTTGTATAAACCACCGCCGTATCCTGCCGTGTATATCTGTCCGCTCTTTGTTTGAACAACCCCCATTACTATTGGATTCTCCAGTCCTGATGATTTATCGTAATAGGTAAAAGTATTTTCCCTGAATTTAAAAATACCATCTCCATTAGTTGCGAACCACAGGTTGTTTTCAATGTCTTGGTAAATTTGATTCACACTGTTGTCAGTGAATCCACTTTTTTCATCAAAATAGGTAAAGGCATTTTCTTCGATCTTATAGGCTCCTTTTTCAGTTCCAATCCATATGTTTTGTTTACAGTCTTCTGCCAGACATAGAATATTAAGACCATTAAAGCAGGCACTGTTTTTAACAGTGTAGGGTATGAGTTGTTTGTTTTTGATTTTGAATAACCCTCTGGAACTGCATACCAGGGTATCTTTTTTAGAGCTTACAAGGAGGTCTCTGAAGAAATAAGTTCTTTGGTTGTCAGATAAAGAGACAAGGTTCGACCATTTGCCTTTTGAACAGGTGTATATGCCTTTCCTGTAAACCGACGCTATTAACTCCCCGCCAGAACCTTGATTCAGACTTGTAACTTTTTCTGTTGAGTCACCGGAAATAAATATTTTTTCGGACACAAGGTTATTGATTCTTAATAAACTCAAATTGTCAACCGTATAAATAAGAC
>CAZMHW010000682.1:0-2220 GCA_964566105.1 uncultured Akkermansia sp. | reverse complement strand
GTGTTGTGGATTTTCCACGCCATATGCCGCGTTGTTCCGAAGTAAAAGCATCGGGTCAACCGGAGTAAACGAAAAAACTCACTTTTCAGGTAAAAAAGACCAAAATCTTGCAAAAGATCAAATTACACTTTTTAAAAGAAAAGTAAAAACCAAGGGCTTACTTGTCATTGTTCCGCATATTCCAAAAATATATTCGTTGCAAGACTACGTTTACAATGAATACTTTTTTCAAAAAGAATCCAAAGATTATTATTGTTCTCTGCATTACGTTCAGTGTAAAAGAGGACCTCCTTCCGGCACTCTTTAATTTTCGTTTTGCATCGTTTTTGTTTAGAAACAAAGACCTGACTTCTTACAATTAACGGTTACAAAACACGTCTCTGATAACACGGCCTGCGGACTGTGTTAACTCCCTGTACATTTCAAAGACCAACATCAGAACCAAAGAACTCAAATTAATTCATCATTAACGCTAGTATTATGAACGCAATATTAAAACACAAAATAGAAGACACACTTGCTAATTATCATTCCAGCATCCGATTGGATGATTTGCCTGTAGAGGAAAGAAAAGAACTTGAAAAAAACTCGCGGTTCTTCTACTCTCCCAGAAAAGCTGTAATTTTTAGTGAAGGAGAGATTCCAAAAGGGATTTACGTGATTTTAGACGGTAAAGTAAAAGTATCTAAACTCGATTCTGATGGCTCTCCGCACAATTTTTACATTTATTCAGTAGGTGAAATGTTTGGCCATAACTCCATTATGAGCGAAGAAAAAAATTCAGTAACTGCTACCGTGATAGAAGATTGTAGAATACTATTTATTGAAAAAGATCACTTTACCGAGGTATTGAGTAAATCCAAATCCCTTTCAAAACTTCTGATACAGAACATGAGCCACGAATCTACCGTGTTTGTTAACAAACTTAATTTATTCGCGAAAAAAAAGATTAAGGAACGGGTGGCTCTTTTTTTATTGATCTTTAATGAAAAATTCAGACCTCTTGAACAAATTTCGTACGAAGCTGAAATAAAAATGACACGACTTGATCTGGCTAATTTTACAGGCACTTCCATCGAAAATCTTGTCAGGATGCTAAAACAATTTAAGGAGAAAAAATACATCCGTACCGTAGGGAAAAGTATTTTTATAAACGACTTTGAAGCGCTTTACGCACTCTCAGGAATCTAACGTGACTATTTTAAACAATTAAAAAGAGCCTCCAGAACAGAGGCTCTTTTTTGTTTGACTTCTATTTCTTAAGCACTTTTAACGTGTTGGTTTTTCCATTTGAAGAAACCCTCACATAATAAATCCCCGCCGCAAGATCTATTACATTAACAGTAACAACATCAGACTGAGATCTTTCTGACAGGATTACACGCCCCATAACATCCATCAGTTCTATGCTCCTTTCATCATTTCCATTAAAACGGATGTAAATATCCTTTTCAGCAGGAATAGGATAAATGTTCAGAAAACCGGTACTACTTGTAATTTCTGTTAAGGCAGTACATTCGTTTACATTTTGAATTATGGTTGTTACCGCTGAACAGTTATGATTATCGGTTCCCACAACACTATACATTGCCGTTGCAGAGGGAGAAATGTTTATAGAGCTACCACTGTAAATAAATGAGGTAAGGTTAGAAGTCCATTGATAAGTAAGCGCGCCACTCGCACTCAGTGTGGCTGTTTCTCCGGCGCACATATCATTTGGCATACTACTTGAAACCTGAACGCCTGGTAATGGGAATACCGCAACCTGTTGACTTGCCTGACTGCTGCATCCAAGAGAATTTGTAGCTATCACAGAGTAGATCGTTAAGCTACCGGGATTTGCCGTAATAACAGGTCCAGTGCCACCGGTGCTCCATTGATAAGTTCCGCCGTTACCAAATGCAGTTAAAATAACCGGAGATCCCACACAAACGGTTGAATTATCTGCGTATACATACACAACAGGAGATGGATTGACTGTAATATATTGAGTAAGGCTCACCGAACAGGCGCTAAGGGTGTTTGTACCCGTAACAGAGTAAGTTGTACTTAACTGTGGGGTCACTGAAATCGCGTTACCTGTCGCACCGGTACTCCATAAATAAGTATCTGCTCCGGAAGCAGTCATGTTAACCATATCGCCGGAACAGATACTACTGGTACTGGCATTCACAGCAAGAGAAGGCGAATTATAAGAACAAGGAATTGTGACTTCTAGAT
>CAZMHW010000681.1:0-2236 GCA_964566105.1 uncultured Akkermansia sp. | reverse complement strand
ATGCTCAACTTCACAACTGACAAAACAAAATATGTAGCAGGCGAAGAAGTGAAAGTGATTCTGCCTTCTCCTAAGAATGGTCGTGCGCTTATTACTATTGAAAATGGTACTAAAGTTTTGGAAGCACACTGGTTGGAAACCGAGAAAGGGAGTACTACTTTTAAATTTAAAGTAACACCCCAAATGGCACCAAACGTGTATGTGCACGTTTCTTTAATTCAACCCCATTCGCGCACCAACGATTTACCGATTCGTTTGTATGGGGTATTACCAGTTACGATTGACGATCCGGGTTCTCATCTCAAACCAACACTCAGCATGCCTTCGGTTTTGGAGCCTGAGAAAAACGTAAACATTGTGGTAGGAGAAGAAAATAACAAAGAGATGGCCTTTACACTCGCGGTTGTAGACGAGGGACTTCTTGACATTACCCGTTTCAAAACACCCGAACCACATGCGAATTTTTATGCCAAAGAAGCACTCGGGGTTAAAACCTGGGATCTCTACGATAACGTGATCGGTGCTTTTGGTGCGGACCTGGAGAGAATTCTAAGTATTGGGGGTGATGGAAGTGAAGCAAACAGCGATGGCGCCAAGGCCAACCGCTTTAAACCCATGGTACGTTTTTTTGGTCCTTTTCACTTAAATAAAGGAGAGAAAAAGAACATACAGTTTAAAATGCCAATGTACGTGGGTTCAGTCAGAACCATGGTCATTGCTGGTGAAAAAGGGGCTTATGGACACGCAGAGAAAACAACGCCTGTTAAAGCTCCCCTGATGATTTTGGGAACTTTACCGCGGGTGTTAAGTGTCACCGAAGAAGTGAAACTTCCGGTTTCGGTATTTGGTGGCGATAAAAACATTGGTCAGACAAATGTAAAGGTGGAGGTAAATGGTTTATTACAAACCATTGGAGGAAATTTACGCACTTTAAATATCTCTAAGAACGACGAAAAACTCGCTCTTTTTGATTTGAAAGTGAAGAATCAATCGGGTATCGCCAAAATAAAGATCACAGCTACCGGAGGTGGTCACACCGCGGTGTATGAAATGGAACTGGACATCCGTAACCCGAATCCTTTTGAAAGCACAGCCAAAGATTTTTGGGTTGAGTCCGGCAAATCACTTAAAGAAAACTACACCCCATTTGGAGTAGCCGGAACCAATACAGGAATGCTGGAGCTTTCCACCATTCCACCTATTAACCTCGAAGAACGCTTGCGTTACCTGATTACTTATCCTCATGGGTGCATAGAGCAAACCACTTCACAAACTTTTGCTCAACTTTATCTGAGTGATATTATGGAACTTTCCCCGGAACGTAAAACCATCGTGGAAAATAATATCAAGGCAGGAATTAATCAGTTGCGTAAGTTTCAGCTAAGTTCCGGCGGAATGTCCTACTGGCCTGGCAATTCAGATGAAAGTAACTGGGGAACTTCTTATGCTGGACACTTCCTGCTGTGCGCTGAACGAAAAGGCTATATTTTACCCGCTGGGATGAAAAAAAGCTGGATCAGTTACCAGCAAAGCGAAGCTCAGAGTTTTGAAATGAACAAAAGCAGTTACTACAACGACGATGAAACCCAGGCTTACCGTTTATACACGCTGGCATTAGCTGGTAATCCGGTATTAGGTGCAATGAACCGCCTGAGAGAATATAAGAATCTCTCCAATCAGTCACGCTGGTTGCTTGCGGCGGCTTATGCGCAAATAGGGCAACTCGACGAGGCATCCAAACTCATTAATAATTTACCTGCACAAGTAGCTTCTTATCATGTGAATTACTATACTTATGGATCTTCTGAGCGTGATATGGCTATTATTCTGCAAACTATGTGTTTGATGAATAAAAAACAGCAAGCCTATGCACAGCTCAAAAAGGTATCTGAATTTCTTTCTTCAAAAGCTTGGTTAAGTACTCAAACTACCGCGTTTGGATTGGTTGCCGTTTCTGACTTCGTTAATAAGTTTGGTGGTGCTTCAGCCATGCAGGCAAAATGTGTGGTAAACGGACAGGAAGTTGTGTTAAAAGGTAAAGGTCCTCTGGCTCAGGTGCCACTTGTGTTTAAAGGAACCTCCGGAGGAAGTTACAGTATTGAGAACAATGGCACCGGCGTGTTGTATGTGAAATACGTCAACCGCGGTAAACCACCGGTAGGTGAAGAAAAGGAAGCAAATGAGAACATTGCGGCATCGGTTGTTTACAAGGATTTGGCTGGTACCGTAATAGATC
>CAZMHW010000680.1:0-2240 GCA_964566105.1 uncultured Akkermansia sp. | reverse complement strand
GTACTTATGTTTACAGTTTGAGTATTCAGGATGCTAATCTCTGTTCAGCCAATGCCAGCATCAGTCTCAATTTTGTTGCCAACCCCATTCTTTCTGCGCCTTCCGTTTCTGTTTGTCCACAGACTATTGCCAACATGAGCGTTTCCGGAGCAAGTTCCTATACCTGGCAGCCAGGGGCTTTTTCAGGAAATACTTTCACAACTATGCCCACAAGTAATACAGCTTATACTGTTACAGGCGAGTCTCAGGGCTGCAGTGCTACAAGTATAACTTCTGTTATTGTCCTTCCGAACCCAACCCTATCCCTAAGCAATAATAGCCCTCTCTGTGTGGGACAAACACTCCAATTTTATGCCAATTCGAATGGTGTAAATTATAACTGGACTGGCCCTTCTGCTTTTAATTCCAACATCCAAAACCCCGCGCTGGTTAGCACGTCTATTAACCAGGCCGGAACCTACTCCTTAATTGTGGTATCTGCTAATTCTTGCTCTGTTACAGCAAGCACCACAGTAGGTTTGTTTGCACTTCCTTCCCTGAGCGTGGCAGGTAATATGACCATTTGCGCCAAAAATCAAACAACCCTTACCGCACTCGGTGCCAACTCTTATACCTGGAACGGTGCCTTACTGATCTCTTCGCTTGCGGTTTCACCTTCAGTAAGCACTGTATATACACTCAGCGGCTCAAGTGCTTCCACTGGTTGTACAGCTACTCACACTGTTCTTGTTACAGTTTTGAACTGTACGGGATTGGACACATTTGATAAATCGCAAGAACGTTTGAAGGCTTATCCTAACCCAAGCCGTGGCTTAATAACTTTGGAAACAGTTGTACCAACACGTGTGAAAATTTATTCCGAACTCGGGATATTGGTTTTTGAAAATAATCTGGAGTCCGGAATCCATGCCATTGATTTAAGCGCTCTAACGAATGGCGTCTATTTCTTAAAAGCAGAAAACACAAATGCCAGTCAGAATATTCGGATACTGAAACTAGATTAAAATTAGAAAGAGATATTAAGCCTCTACCAAACTCACATTCCTGATAGAAACCTGCTGCGCCACATTCTGAGCCATCTCTAAAAAGGAAATGGCTTGCGGGGTATTGTCCTGCATTACAGCCGGACGACCAGCATCAGAGGCTTCACGTACACTCTGCACCAAAGGCAATTGGGCAATGAGTGGCACATTTAATTCTTCAGACAAGTGTTTTACACCGTCTTTTCCAAAAATGTAATATTTATTGTTTGGCAATTCTTCGGGGGTAAACCAGGCCATGTTTTCTACCAGGCCAAGAACCGGTACGTTTACCTGCTCCAGCTGAAACAAGGCAATACCTTTGCGGGCATCGGCAATAGCTACATCCTGAGGCGTACATACCACAATAGATCCGGTAACAGGCACCTGGCTGCACAAACTAATCTGAATATCACCGGTACCGGGAGGAAGATCCACAATGAGATAATCCAATTCTCCCCAAACGGTTTCATAAAATAATTGGGATAAGGCTTTGGTGGCCATAGGTCCGCGTAAAGCTATGGGTTGATTGGGTCCTGCTAAAAATCCAATAGAATTTAATTTTACACCATGACTGATCACCGGCCCCATTTTTTTCTGTCCGTTAAAATCAACCGAACTCGGGCCTTCACCCTGAACACCAAACATGATGTGCTGTGATGGTCCGTAAATATCCGCGTCTACCAAGCCCACTTTAGCCCCCTGGCGTGCCAGTCCTACCGCTAAGTTCGCGGCAATGGTGCTTTTTCCTACGCCTCCCTTGCCACTGGCTACCGCAATAATGTTTTTAACATCACGCAAAGTCGTTTCATCTTTTTCTTTTTTGGTAGTCACATTTGAAGTCATGTTGATCTTCACTTTTGCCTCCTTATCTACATAATGCAAAATAGCATTCATGCAGGCATTGTGAATCATGTCCTTCATGGGACAAGCAGGTGTGGTAAGCACCACAGAAAATGAAATATTTTTTCCGTTAACCTCCACATCTTTCACCATGTTGAGGGTTACCAGATCTTTTTTAAGATCCGGATCATCTACGTATTTTAAAGCATCGAGTACTTTTTGAACTGTAATTTCCATAATTGAGTCACAAAGTTAAGGCATTAAGGTTGGAAAACCCTTTTTATTTTGCCGGAGGGGTAGCTGGTGTAGCAGAAGGAGCTGCCGTTTGAACAGGCGCTGCTACCACATTGGCCGGAGCTTCTGCCTCAGCCATAGTGG